>JAWWPM010000548.1:0-3590 GCA_033854915.1 Nocardioidaceae bacterium | reverse complement strand
CGGGCCCGTAGTCGCCGAGGTAGAGCCCGTCGGCGACCTGCGCCGGGCCGGTGAACCACTCGTCGCCGGTGCCGGACACCTGGATGCCGAAGTCGGTGCCGTTGCGCGACATCGCGACGACCATCGTGGAGCCGGGCACGTCTCGGTCCGCGTCGAGCGCGAGCTTGCACGCGGGCATCGCCAGGTTGAGGAAGAAGTGGTCGTTGCCGCCCACGAAGCGGAGTGCCTCGGCGACGTCGACCGGGTCGGCCCCGCTGGAGACCATCGCGGGGGCGAGATCGCGCAGCAGCATCAGGGTGCCGGCCCGGTTGCGGTTGTGGGCCTCGTCGCCCATCTGCAGCATCTGGGTGAGGATCGCGGTCACGTCGACCGGGTCGCCGGCCCGGACCGCCCGCTGCAGGAGCGGGCCGAGGACACCGGCCATCCAGCGCAGCCGGTCGAGCACATCGGGGGAGTAGGCGCCGTACCGCAGCACCTTGCCCAGGCCCTCGTTGAGGGTGCAGTGGGTCCGGGCACCGGTGGCCGCGTCCTCGAGCACCCACATCCACATGCTCGGCGTCACCACTCCGGCCATCGGGCCGACCGTGCGGCGGTGGTGGCAGGGCTCGAGGGTGACGGCGGTGCCACCCTCGAAGAGGGCCACGGCGTCCTCGGGGTCGGCGACCAGCCCCTCCAGCACGGCCCCGCCCATCAGGGCGCCGCGCAGGGGTCCGGAGGCGCGGTCCCAGCCGATCGGCGGGCCGGCGTGGAGGAACTCGCCCTCGCCGAGCCCGAGGGCCTCGCCGGCGGGCAGCACGTCGACCAGCAGTGCCTGCACGCCGAGCATCCGGCTCAGCGCCAGGGCGTTCGCGTCAGGACGGTCTGGGTCCAGCGCGACGCTGGCCAGGTCGTCCTCGGTGCCGTTCAGCGGTGGCCGCCAGTCGACGGTGGTGACCTCGGCGGCCTGGTCTGCGACGGTGCGCGCGAACAGGTCGACCCCGACGCTGACCACCGGACCGGTCATCCGACCCCTCCGAGCAGGTCGAGCGCGCGACGGGTGGCGCCCGCGTTGGACAGATGGACCTCGGCCCCGGCCGCGACCAGCGCGTCCACCTGCCGGCCGAGGCCCTGCGGGTCGTGGACGGTGCCGACCACGGTCACCACCACCGGTTGCCGCAGTGCGCTGAGGACCGGCGCCAGCGCGGCGGCGGGGTCGGGCTCGGCGCCGTGACCGAGCACGACGTCGAGCAGGATCACGGCGGTGTCGGGGTCGGCGGCGACCCGTTCGAGATGCTCCATGCGCAGGCTCGGGTCGATCATCGGGTGCGCCCGGCCGGCCGTGTAGTCGTCGTCGCCGAAGTCGACGAGCTCAGCGTCGGCACCCGCCTCGGCGACGATCACCGCAGCCTCCTCCTTCAGCGTCCCGCCGACGAACAGCCCCTGCAACCGCGTGCCGGTGCCGGTGGCGGACGCGGCGCGACCGTGCACCGGCCAGGTCGGCACGTCGTGCCCCAGCCGCCGCAGGATCTCCTCGGTGGCTGCGGTGAGGTCGGGGCGACCCGTCCCCAGCAGCGCGGTCGCGAACGGCGTCGCCAGCCCCTCGGCGTACGACGTGAGGTCGGCGGCCACGGACGCGTCGGGCGGCTTGGAGACCAGCACCGCCAGCTCGGTCGCGTCGTCGGCGTCGAGCCGGGCCAGGGCGGTGCGGGTCGACAGTCCACCGACCGCGGCGGACAGGTCGCGACCGCCGACGCCGTACGCCGCGGAGACGCCGACGCCGGCATGGTCGAGCAGCGCCAGCATCTGCTGGCAGCCGGTGCCGGAGGCGGCGACGATGCCGACCGGTCCGGGGGCGACCACGTTGGCGAACCCGAGCCCGATGCCGTCGACCACGGCGGTGCCGCAGTCGGGGCCCATCACCAGCAGGCCGCGGGCGGCGGCGTACCGCTTGAGCGCGACCTCCTGGTCGAGGGGCACGTGGTCGCTGAAGACGAGGACGTCGCTGCCGGACTCGAGGGCGTCCATCGCCTCCACGGCAGCGCTCGCACCGGGCACCGAGACGATCACCAGAGAGCCCGGTGCGCGTCTCAGGGCCGAGGCAGTGGTCCGCGGCGGCGCCTCGGTGGACTGACCGGCCGACGGGCGCCGCTCGGTCAGGGCGCGGTCGACCTCCGCGCGGACGCCGTCGAGCGCGTCAGGGTCCTCCAGTCGGACCGCGACGACCAGGTCGTTGACGTTCGCCTCGGCCGGGATCTCGAATCCCATCCGCTCGAGCACCTCGAGGTTGAGCGGGGTCGCCATGGCGACCTGCGCGGTGACCACTCCGGCCAGGTCCTGGACCCGGCGGCTGACCTGCAGCAGGGTGACCGAGTCGGCGTAGGCGCCGCCGCGGAGCTCGACGTGGTCCATCAGGCGGCGTTCCGCCGGGAGCCGAGTGCGGCTCGGGCGAGGTCGATGCCGTGGGCCAGGCCGCCGCCGGAGGTGTGGCCGAGGCGGATCAGCCGGTGCCGGGTGTCCGCCTCGTGCGGGCCGCCGAGTGCGCGGAGGTGGTCGGCCACCAGATCGGCCACCTCGCCGTGCAGCGCGCAGTCGAGCAGCGAGGCGGAGAGTGCTGTGGTGCGGTCGAGGAGACGGCGTACGGCGTCGTCGACCGCGTGCGTCGCGACGCCCGCGGCGCGGTGCAGGGCGAGCCAACCGCACACGACGTCGTCCCCGAGTGGGGTGAGGCCCTCGCCGTGTCCGATGAACGCGGCCACGGAGTCGGGATCGAGACGCAAGGGGAGGCCGACGAGCCCGGCCGGCCGGGACCGGGGGAAGCCCACAGCACCGGCCGGACTCGTCTCTGTGCTTGGAACCCGTGCCGAGCCGATGCGTGGCGCGCGAACTCCCACGAGACGACCGACCACGAGAGCGAGAGCGCCCCAGTGGAGGATTCCACCTTCAAGATAGGCGCACTCGGTGCCGGTTGACGACACCCGAGACAGGTTGGTTCTCAGGCTCTGGGGCAGACCGGGCGCCGTAACGGACAAGAGTCCGACGCAACCGCCGGCGACGTCGAGCTGGGCCGCATCCTCGCAGCGGTGCAGCACCGCGACCGGACCGTCCGGTGCGGCCCGCAGCCAGGCCGCCACCCGCGGAGGAGCAGCGACCGGGATCGCGGAGGTGGTCACGGCCCCACGCTAGCGGCTCCCGACCTGGCCGCCGCGCGTCGTGCGACGGGCGGCGGCGCGGCCGCCGGGAACGGCGTTCCTCCACCGATTTCACGCCCCCAGGGTGTGTGATGACCGTCACAGGGCGGGTGTGCCCGGTCCCCTGCACAAGTGAATGGAGGGTCCAGATGTCGACGATGTTCACCTGGCGTGAGGTTCATCCGGCTCCCGGCGAGCCGGTCGCCCCCGACGAGCGGCTGCCATGGGGCAAGACGATGGGTCTGGGGGCACAGCATGTCGTGGCGATGTTCGGTGCCACGTTCGTGTTCCCCCTGGTCATGGGTCTCGACCCCAACCTGGCCATCATGTTCTCGGGCATCTGCACGATCCTTTTCCTGCTGGTCACATCCAACCGGGTGCCGAGCTACCTCGGCACCAGCGCGTCGTTCGTGGCCAGCGTCG
>JAWWPM010000547.1:0-4216 GCA_033854915.1 Nocardioidaceae bacterium | reverse complement strand
GCTCGACCTGGATCATCTGGATCTGCAGCCCTACGTCTTCGAAGGCTCTGCGGCGCAGATCTGGGCCTGCCTCGACGGCGACCGGACAGAGGCCGAGGTGGTGACCGATCTGGCCGAGGCGTTCGGTGTCCCGGCCGACCAGGTCGCCCACGACGTGCGTGGGTTCATCGACCGGCTGGCGGACCTGGGCCTCATCGTCGGTGAGGAGCGCGGCTGAGCGGGGGCGAGCGGGGGCGAGCGGTGAGCTCAGTCCTTGAGGACCGGCACCCGCCACGAGCCCGTGAAGGACAGCTGCGGGACGACGAGTGCTGCGGTCTGCGGGTCCCTCTGCGTCCAACCGGCGGGCAGCGGGCCGAAGTGGTAGCCCTCCGGGATCCTCAGCGTGACGCCGCTCCCCTGGGGCGAGACCAGGTCCTGCGGGTCCAGGTCGATCCGGTAGGTCATGTTCCCGCTGGCGCGGTCGACCACCGCGGCGTGCGGGACGGTGTACTCCGCGGTCAGCTGCGCGGACCCCTGCGGGGGCAGCAGCCAGGCATGTCGCAGGACCGGGCGGTCGCGGACCCCCCGGAGATCCATCGCCGTGGGCTCGAGTGACGCGTGCGGAACCGTGACGCCGTTGGAGGTCACGGTGCCCAGCCGGGCGTCGATGGGCAAGAAGACGCCCAGCGACGTCCAGAGCCACCGCGTGTCGTATCCCGCCCGGGGATCCGGCGCCTTCTGGAGATACGGGGGCGAGGGATTGTCGACCAGGACGTGGATGCCTTCGTCGGCGCTGCCGTCCGGGTGCAGGCTGACCTGCTGGTCGACGGTTCGGAGCTGCCAGTAGTCGGCCTTGCTGCCGTTGAGGTTCTGGCTGAACACGCCCAGGTAGTCGTGGCGCGTCCTGGAGAGGTTGCCGGCGAGGCCGGCCCGGTCGAAGGTGTGCTGGGCTAGACGGTTGCGGAAGTACAGCGCCACGTGGCGGCCCTGGGCATCCTGCAGCAGGGAGCGCGCCTTGGCGACGAAGCCCCCGCCGCTGAGGAACTTCTGCTTGAAGGCGGGGACCAGTGCATTGTTGATCTGGCGTCGCTGGTAGGGGTTCTGGAAGGTGTCGTAGCTCCCGGCCAGCGTCTGCACGAGGTTGTCGGCGTTGAGCTCGCCATACCCCGCCACCTGCATCGGCCCGGTGATCCGGAAGAGCTCGGCGAGCGCCTGGAGATCGATCGCGATCAGGCCCTGGCATCGTTGGCCGGTCTGCGCGTGCCAGGCCCGGAGCAGCTCCTCGCCGGACACCTGCCACCAGGGCGAGTAGGTCGCCGCCGTCAGGCGCCTGGGTCCGGGCGGATGGAAGAGGTTGCCCCGGACCGGTGGCCAGTTCAGGAAGGGCTGCTTCTGGTCGACCTGGGCGACGCTCCGGCTACGGCCGAACGTGATGGCGCCGTCGTTGAAGGTGATCGTCGCCATCTGCAGGGTCGCGCCGCCGGAGAAACGCTGCTCGGCGGGGTTCATGATCGTCAGGAGGTAGGTGCGTGGTCCCTTCGCACCCAGGACCGCCGGCAACCGGTCGAGCAAGGGGCGGAACTGGCGGTAGGAGGCCGAGGTGGTCGCCAGCTGGCGGGTCGCCTCGCGCTTGAGCGAGTCCACCTTGCCGCCGACCAACAGCTCATCGCCGTGTACGGCGTCGATCTCGGCCTGGGCGGCCCTGAGATGTGGTCCGATCCGGTGCACCTGTCTCGAAAGTCGCTGGACATCGTGGATGTTGACCCGGGTGCCCTCGACCAGATGGGCATCGGGTGAGGTGGCCTGGGCAATCAGGTCGACGCCGATGCTGGCGGCCGTCGTGGCCTGGTCGAGCGCCGCGACCAGGTGTCGCCCGTCGTCCACCGCGGAGCCGAGCACGGGCAGGTGCGACCACATGTCGGCAGCGAGCCCACCAAGCTGCCCCTGCGCGCCGTCCACGTTCCCGCGCGCGTCCGACAACGACTGCTGGGCGTCACCCACCCGGTCCGCGGACAGGGCGTCGCTCGCCTCCTGCAGCTGCTTCGAGGCCTTGGTGGCGTCGTGGTGCGCCAGCCACAAGGGCACCAACGTGAGGAGCACCGCCACCAGCAGCAGACCCAGTCCGCAGCCGACTCTGACCAGCACCCGGGTCCGCATCGGCCCCACCACAGGAACACGCACGTGCCGCTGTGGCGTGCGGTGCTTCATGCGTAGGAGTCCTTCGATGGGCGCAGGGTCGGCCGCGATGCTGGCGACGCGCGTACACGTGGTCGCGTTCAGGAGGTGGAAAGTATAGGGACGGCCTCGCGAAACGCCCGTTTCGGCGACGTGGCGACTAGGGGACCTCGGGACGCTGGTCCGGGGCGGTGACGGTGGAGGGCTCCTGTGGCGTTCCGGGGGGTATCGCCTCGAGCTCCGCGACGGTGGGTGCTCCGAACATCGGCAGTCCCTGGGTCTGGCGGAGCAGGCCCCAGATGAACGGCATCACGGCGACCATCCCGACGCCGACCAGGGCGATCAGCACCGGGTGCGTCTGGTCGTCACCCGCGCCGAGCGGGGCCCAGCCGGACTTGTCGAGCAGGGCGAGCCCCGACATGGTCAGGACCACGACGATGCCGCGCCGGATGAACGACTGGGGGACGCGGGGCGCGATCCGGCTGCCGAGGATGCTGCCGGGCAGCGAGCCGATCACCAGCGGGATCAGGATGTGCCAGTCGAGGCCGTTCAGGATGATGTTGGAGATGGCGGCCGCGATCACCAGCGGGACCGCCTGCACGAGGTCGGTGCCGACCAGGCGCAGCGCCGAGAGGCCGGGGTAGAGCATCACCAGCGAGATCATGATCACCGAGCCGGAGCCGACGCTGGTGACGCCCACGAGCAGCCCGCCGAGGGCGCCCACCGCGACCGTGACCAGGGGACGGATGGTGGGGTCGGGATCGGACTGCGGACCGCCGCCCCGGACCCGGCGCAGGTTGACGTAGAGGCGCAGGGCGTAGGTCGCGGCCGCGAACAGCAGCGCGAAGCCGATGCACTCCTTGAGCAGCGTGTCGAGCTGATCGGCGGAGCCGGCCATCCGGTGGATGATCCAGGGGCCCGCGAGCGCGAACGGCACCGAACCGGTGATCAGCCATCGGGCGAGCGTCCAGTTGGGCGCTCCCTCCTTGGCATGGGTGATCGCCCCGCCGGTCTTGTAGATGGCTGCCGCGGTCAGGTCGGCAGTGACCACCGTGGAGGCGTCGCCGACTCCGAGGAAGATCAGGGCGGGCGTCATCAGCGCACCGCCCCCCATGCCGGTCAGGCCGACGATCGTGCCGACGAAGAAGCCGGCGGCGATGATCGAGAAAAAGGAACCGGTGAGCCAGTCACCCATGGGCGCGGTCCTTCCAGGGAAGGTAGGGTAAGACGCGTAAGTCTACGTATTGACCCGAGTTTTGGGCGAATCTCCGCGCTCAGCCTCGCAGACGTGCCACGAAGACCTCGAGCAGCGCCTCCATGGTGACGGCCGCTCGCCGGGCTGCCTCGGGGCCACGCCGATAAGGGTCGTCGATGTCGTGATCGGGAGAGGCTGCCACTCGACGGCTCTGCAGCGCCGCGAGCAGCTCCCGCCCGTGCAGAGACGGGTCCACCGCCTGCGCGCTGGCCACGAACTGCCCGAGCGTGAAGATCTTGCGGAACGCCGCGGGTCGGTCCTCCAGCAGACGGCTCCGGTGGCTCGCCTCCGCGGTGAGCACGACATCGGCCTCGTCGACCATCTGCGCGGTGACCGCGCGGCTCCGGAAGCCCTCCACCGCGGTCCCGCGCTGGGTGAACGCCGCGGTCATGGTGTCGCTGACCGGCGAGTCGTCGAAGCCGTGCGTGCCCGCGCTGCTCACCTCGATGCCGGAGTCCTCACCCAGGAGCTGGCGGGCGCGCAGCTCGAGGTACGGCGAGCGGCAGATGTTCGCCGTACAGACGAAGAGCACGCGGATCGGGCCCTGGTCCGGGCCGGGCGCAACCCCCGGGGCAACCGGCTCGGCCTCGGGCAGGACCGGCTCGGACTCACCACCAGCTGCGCCGACGAAGCCCGCCGCGACCAGTGCGGCCAGCACCTCGTCGCGACAGTCGTCGATGCTGCGCCCGGTCGTGTCGATCCGCAGGTCGGCGTCCTCGGGGACCTCGTAGGGAGAGGAGATGCCGGTGAACTCGGGGATCTCGCCGCGCCTGGCCTTGGCATACATCCCCTTCCGGTCGCGGCGTT
>JAWWPM010000546.1:0-5720 GCA_033854915.1 Nocardioidaceae bacterium | reverse complement strand
ACGATCGCGGGTCGCAACGTGCGGTTCGCACCCGTCGACCTGCCCGAGTCACGCGTCGTACGCCTCAACCGGGTCTACCCCCGCAGCATCTTCAAGCAGCAGATCGGGTCCCTGCTGGTGCCGCGGCCGCAGACGGCGGTGATCGGGGGCCGTCCGATCGACGGGGTCGCCCTGCTTGAATGGGCACGCGCGGTCATCGACACCGTCATCGATCCCAGAAGCGAGAACAGGGAGTCATCGTGATCCTGCAGCGACACCCGGGCCGTCCGGTCCGCCGGTCCGTCACCGTCGCCGGGCTTGCCGCCGTGGGCCTGCTCCTGAGCGGTTGCGGCGGTTCGCTGGGCATCCATCCCGGCTCTGCCGTGGTGGTCGGCGACGACACCGTCTCGATGTCCAAGGTCGACGACACCACCGCGCTCTACTGCCGCGCCTACCTGCCGCAGCTCCAGCAGGCGGGCCAGAAGGTGCCGATGCGCTTCCTGCGCCAGTTCGTCGCCGGCAGCCTCGCCGAGCGCGACCTCGGCGAGCAGCTCGCGGCGGAGTACGACGTGCGAGCCACCACCGACTACGCCACCCAGCAGACGCAGGTGGCCCAGCAGTTCGCGACCGCCGAGCCCGACGTGAAGGCGGCTGTGCTCGAGGTCGAGGGCGGGTCTCCCTACCTCCAGAACATCCAGGTCGCGGTCGGTCACAAGCTGCTCGCCGAGTCGGGCAGTCCGACCACCAAGGCCAAGGACGCCCTGCAGCGCGGCCAGGTCGCCACCCAGGACTGGCTGCGCAGTCACTCCTCGAGCATCGACCCGGTGCTCGGCACCTCCCTGGCCAGCGGCGCGCTCACGCAGGGCTACGACCAGACGTCGTACGCCGTGAGCCCGCTGGCCGCGGCCGGCGTCGCCAGCGTCCAGCAGCCCGACCCGACCTACACCGCGGCGCTGCCGCCCTCGCAGATCTGCGGCTGACCGTGTCCGCCCCGTCTGCTGGGGAGTCGCCGGGGGAGCCGCTGCTCGACTTCCGCGCGGACATGGAGCGGTTGCGGCGCGAGTGCCCCTGGAAGCGCGAGCAGACCCATCGTTCACTGGCGCGCTACCTCCAGGAGGAGGCGCACGAGGTGCTCGAGGCGATCGACACCGGCGACACCGAGCATCTGCGCGAGGAGCTCGGCGACCTGCTGCTGCAGGTGTACTTCCATGCCGTGATCGCCGAGGAGTCGGGGGAGTTCACCCTCGACGACGTCGCCCGCGGCATCTCCGAGAAGATGCACCGGCGCAACCCCCACGTGTTCGCGGCCGACGCGCCGTCGGCGTTGTCGGCGGCCGAGGTGGACGCGCAGTGGCAGGGCATCAAGGACGCCGAGAAGCCCCGGCGCTCGCCGTACGACGGCATCCCCGACGCCCTGCCCGCCCTCCTGCTCGCGACCAAGATCCTCGAACGCCTCCGCGCCCCGTCGCTCCCCGGCGCCGCGCCGGCCGGCGCCGAACGCACCGACGAGACGGCGATCGGCGAGCGCCTCCTCGCGGTCGTCGCCGACGCCGTCGCCTCCGGGGTCGAACCCGAGCAGGCCCTCCGCGCCGCCGTCCGCCGCGTCGTCGAGCGCTGACCCGGCAGAAGTTGACGCGCCACAGCGCTGACCCGGCAGAAGTCGACGGTGAACATCTGCCGGGTCGGCGTCGTACTGCGTGAACAAGTGCCGGGTCAGCGCTCTACGGCGTGAACTTGTGCCGGGTCGGCGCGTCCTCGATCACCCCGCGAGTGCTGTGAGCTGGCGCGGTGCGCCGCGGATAGTCTGAGCCGCATGGCGATCATCGAAGCTGTCGGCGCACGCGAGATCCTCGACTCCCGAGGCAATCCGACGGTCGAGGTGGAGGTGCTGCTCAGCGACGGCACGTTCGCGCGGGCGGCAGTGCCGAGCGGGGCGTCCACCGGAGCCTTCGAGGCGGTCGAGCTGCGCGACGGTGACAAGCGCTACGGCGGCAAGGGCGTGCAGAAGGCCGTCGAGGGTGTGGTGCACCGGATCGGGCCGGCGCTCGAGGGTCTCGACGCCGACGACCAGCGCCTCGTCGACCAGACGATGATCGACCTCGACGGCACCCCCAACAAGGCCGAGCTCGGCGCCAACGCCATCCTCGGCGCCTCGCTGGCCGTGGCGCGCGCGGCCGCGGACTCCTCGGGCCTCCCGCTCTACCGCTACGTCGGCGGCCCCAACGCTCACCTGTTGCCGGTGCCGATGATGAACATCCTCAACGGCGGCTCGCACGCCGACTCCAACGTCGACATCCAGGAGTTCATGATCGCGCCGATCGGGGCGGCGACGTTCCGCGAGGCGATCCAGTCCGGCGCCGAGGTCTACCACGCCCTCAAGTCGGTGCTGAAGAAGAAGGGTCTGGCCACCGGGCTGGGCGACGAGGGCGGCTTCGCGCCCAACCTGGACAGCAACCGCGCCGCGCTCGACCTGATCGCCGAGGCCGTCTCCGCGGCCGGTCTGACCCTCGGCACGGACATCGCCCTAGCCATGGACGTCGCGGCCAGCGAGTTCTACGACAAGGGCTCCTACGCCTTCGAGGGCGGCTCGAAGTCGGCCGACGAGATGACGGCCTACTACGCCGACCTCGTCGCGTCGTACCCCATCGTCAGCATCGAGGACCCGCTCAACGAGGACGACTGGGACGGCTGGAAGGCGCTGACCGACGAGCTCGGCGGCACCATCCAGATCGTCGGCGACGACCTCTTCGTGACCAATGTCGAACGAATCCAACGTGGCATCGACGGGGGTCAGGCGAACGCCCTGCTCGTGAAGGTCAACCAGATCGGCTCGCTGACCGAGACGCTCGACTCGGTCGACCTCGCCCACCGCAGCGGCTACCGCTGCATGATGAGCCATCGCTCCGGCGAGACCGAGGACACCACGATCGCCGACCTCGCGGTCGCCACCAACTGCGGCCAGATCAAGACCGGCGCGCCCGCCCGGTCCGAGCGGGTCGCGAAGTACAACCAGCTGATGCGGATCGAGGAAGAGCTCGGCGACGCGGCGCGCTACGCCGGCGCCGGCGCGTTCCCGCGGTTCGAGGCCTGAGCATGCCCCAACCCAGGCCCCAGCCGCGACGGGCCCCGACGGGTCGTCCGGGCTCGCGTCCGGGTGTGCCCCGCCAGCGGCCGCGGCCCCGCGCGGCGGCTCCGGCCGCGGCGGCCCCGGCACCGCGCCGGCAGTCGCGGTTCACCGGGCGCGCGATGGTGCTGGTGCTCGTTCTGTCGGTGCTCACCATCTCCTACGCTTCCTCGCTGAAGGCCTACTTCCAGCAGCACAGCCAGATCCAGGAGCTCAAGAGCCAGATCGCCTCGAGCCAGACGAGCATCTCCGCGCTCGAGAACGAGAAGGCCCGCTGGCAGGACCCCGCCTACGTCAAGGAGCAGGCCCGGGCCCGCTTCGGCTACCTGATGCCCGGCCAGACGTCGTACGTCGTGATCGGCGCCGACGGCAAGCCGCTCGCCGCGCAGGCGACGCTGAACGACCCGCGGACGACGACCGCGGGGCAGACGCCGACGGCCTGGTGGACCACCGAGTGGAACTCGGTGCAGCTGGCCGGAGACCCGCCACCGGCGAAGCCGAAGCAGCAGCCGCTGAAGTACCTCGGCGGCAACAACCGGTGAGTCGGCCGTGACCTCGCGCGGCCGGCCCGAGGACCGGGTCGCCGCCGCCGACCTGTCCGCGGTCCAGGCACAGCTCGGCCGTCCCCCGCGGGGCACCCACGCGGTCGGGCACCGGTGCCCGTGCGGCCTGCCCGACGTGATCGTCACCGAGCCGAGGCTGCCGGACGGCACGCCGTTCCCCACGACCTACTACCTGACCTGCCCGCGCGCCGCGTCGCTGATCGGCACCCTCGAGGGCTCGGGGCTGATGCGCGAGATGGAGTCGCGGCTGGCCGACGACGAGAGCCTCGCCGCGTCGTACGCCGTCGCCCACCGTGCCTATCTTGCCGCCCGCGCCGGTCTCGGCGACGTGCCGGAGATCTCCGCTGTCTCCGCGGGCGGGATGCCCGACCGGGTCAAGTGCCTGCACGCGCTCGCCGGGCAGGCCCTCGCCGCCGGGCCCGGGGTGAACCCGCTCGGTGACGAGGTCGTCGCCCTGCTGGGGGAGTGGTGGGCCGAGGGTCCCTGCGTGGATCCGGTGGTCGAGCGGAGTCGAGGCCACGATGCCTGAGGTCGCCGCCATCGACTGCGGCACCAACTCCATCAAGCTCCTGATCGGCGAGCTGCCTGGTGTCTCGGTCCGCGAGTCGCGGATGGTCCGGTTGGGTCAGGGCGTCGACGCGACCGGTGTGCTGGCCGACGAGGCACTGGTCCGCACGTTCGCGGCCGTCGACGAGTACGCCGCGCTGATCCGCACGCACGGTGTCTCGCGGGTCCGTTTCTGCGCCACCTCGGCGACCCGCGACGCCCGCAATGCCGACGAGTTCACCGACGGGGTGCGGGCCCGCCTCGGTGTGGATCCCGAGGTGCTGTCCGGGCCCGAGGAGGCGGCGCTGATGTTCGCGGGTGCCACCCGGGCCTTGCACGACGAGCTCGAGATGCCGGTGCTGGTGGTCGACATCGGGGGTGGCTCGACCGAGCTGGTGCTCGGCGACGAGAGCCCCGACAGTGGCGTCTCCATCGACATCGGCGCGGTGCGCCTTCACGAGCGGCACCTGCACTCCGACCCTCCGACCGCAGCGGAGCTGGCCGCCTGTCTGACCGACGTCGACCGGCACCTCGACGCGTGCCCGGTGCCGCTGGCCGAGGCGCGAAGCGTCGTCGGCACTTCCGGCACGATCAAGACACTGGCGGCCGGCCTGCTGCACCTGCCGGAGTACGACCGCGACGCGATCGACGGCGCTCACCTCGGCACGGCCGACACGCTTCACTACGTCGACCGGCTGGTCGCGATGACCGTCGCGCAGCGCCGGGCGTTGCCCTTCATGCACCCGGGCCGGGCCGACGTCATCGCCGCGGGAGCGCTGATCTGGGCGGGCATCCTGACCCGCGCCGGAGTCGACCGCTATCTCGTCTCCGAGGCCGACATCCTCTACGGCATCGCCTGGTCACTGGCGGAGCGACCGTGACCCTGCTGCCGCATCCGGTGACGGGCGTGCCCTACCCCAGCCCGGTGCCCGCGGGCACCGGCTGGCCCGACGACCCGGCGGCCACCGGCACCCCGGTCGCGCGCACTCCGGCGGCCGTGCGTCGTCTGGCTGTGACCGACGACCTGGCCGAGCTGGAGGCTCGGGTCAGCGTCTGCTCGGCCTGCCCGCGGCTGGTGCGCTGGCGCGAGGACGTCGCCGCGGCCAAGCGCGCGTCGTTCGCCGACCAGCCCTACTGGGGCAGGCCGATCGCGGGCTGGGGTGCGCCGACGACCGGCCCGGGCGAGCCGCGGATCCTGATCGTCGGGCTCGCGCCCGCGGCCAACGGCGGCAACCGGACCGGGCGGGTCTTCACCGGCGACTCGTCGGGAGACTGGCTCTTCGCCAGCCTGCACCGCATCGGGCTGGCGACGCAGGCCACCAGCGTCCACGCCGGCGACGGGCAGCGTCTGCTGGGGGCCCGGATGGTAGCGACCGTGCGTTGTGCGCCGCCCGAGAACAAGCCGACCGTCGCCGAGCGTGACACGTGCGCGCCGTGGATCAACCGCGAGCTGGCGCTGCTGGCCCCGCAGCTGCGGGTGGTGGTCGCGCTGGGCGCCTACGGCTGGG
>JAWWPM010000545.1:0-6040 GCA_033854915.1 Nocardioidaceae bacterium | reverse complement strand
GTGCCGCCCGAGCTCCTGACCCGAGGTGACGTCGACGATGGCTCCGCCGTGGTTGGGCGCCCGCTCCCCCAGTTTCTCGCGCAGCCAGCCCGCGTTGTCGCCGTCGGAGACGAAGCAGATGTCGTGCGAGTCGGGCTTCTCGGCGACGAGCAGTCCGCGGCGCCCGGCCTCCGCGCGCACCTCTGGCTTTGCGGTGTCACCGAGGGGGAACAGCGAGTGCCGCAGCTGGTCCTGGGTCAGCACCCCGAGCACGTAGGACTGGTCCTTGCCGTGGTCGACCGCGCGGTGCAGCTCGACCGTGTCGTCCCCGGCGGTCCGCAGCTGTGCGTAGTGACCGGTGGCGACCGCGTCGAAGCCCAGCCCCAGCGCCCGGTCGAGCACGGCGGCGAACTTGATCTTCTCGTTGCACCGCAGGCACGGGTTGGGGGTGCGCCCGGCGGCGTACTCGTCCATGAAGTCCACGACGACGTCCTCGTGGAAGCGCTCGGAGAGGTCCCAGACGTAGAACGGGATGCCGATCACGTCGGCTGCGCGGCGTGCGTCGTTGGCGTCCTCGAGCGTGCAGCAGCCGCGCGCCCCCGAGCGGTACGACGCGGGGTTGCGCGAGAGGGCCAGGTGGATGCCGGTCACGTCGTGGCCCGCCTCCACCGCGCGCGCGGCGGCCACGGCCGAGTCGACGCCGCCCGACATCGCGGCGACAACCTTCATCGTTCGCGGGCTCCCCGGGCGCGCTCGACGCAGGGGCCGATGGCCTCGACGAGCGCGTCGACGTCGGCGGTGGTGGAGGTGCGGCCGAGGGTGAAGCGCAGCGAGTGCCGCGCGCCCTCCACGTCGCAGCCCATCGCCAGCAGCACGTGTGAGGGCTGGGGCACGCCGGCCGAGCAGGCCGAGCCCGTGGAGCACTCGATGCCCCGGGCGTCGAGCAGCATCAGCAGCGAGTCGCCCTCGCACTCGGGAAAGCCGAGGTGGGCGTTGCCGGGGAGCCGCAGGGCCGGGTCACCGTGGAGGTGCGCGTCGGGCACCACCTCGATGACGCGTCGGACGAGGTCGTCGCGCAATGCGGTGACCCGCTCGGCGTACTCGGGCTGGCTCTTCACGGCGTGCTCGACTGCGGCTGCGAAGCCGGCGATGGCGGGCATGTCGAGGGTGCCGCTGCGGATGTCGCGCTCCTGGCCGCCACCGTGGAGCAGCGGGGTCAGCGACAGCTCGCGCCGGACCAGCAGGGCCCCGACGCCGTAGGGCCCGCCGAGCTTGTGCCCGGTCAGGGTCAGGGCGTCGACCCCGCTCGCGGCGAAGTCGACCGGGATGGCCCCCACGGCCTGGACCGCGTCGGTGTGGACCGGGATGCCGTGCTCGGCCGCGATCGCGACGATGTCCTCGATCGGCTCGATCGTGCCGACCTCGTTGTTGGCCCACATCACCGAGATCAGCGCCACGCTGCCGGGATCGCGCGCGACCGTCTCGCGGAGCGCATCGAGGTCGAGACGACCCTGCGCGTCGACGGGCACCAGCTCGACGACGGCGTCCTCCTCGGCGGCCAGCCAGTGCAGGGCGTCGAGGACGGCGTGGTGCTCCACCGACGAGGAGAGGATCCGCACCCGGGCCGGGTCGGTGTCGTGCCGCGACCAGTACAGCCCCTTGAGCGCCAGGTTGTCCGCCTCGGTGCCGCCGGAGGTGAAGACCACCTCGCCGGGACGGCAGTTCAGCGCCTGCGCGATGGTCTCGCGCGACTCCTCCACGATCCGCCGCGCGGCCCGCCCGCTGGCGTGCAACGACGAGGGGTTGCCGACGTCGCGGAGGTGGGTCGTCATCACCTCGAGCGCGGCCGGGAGCATCGGTGTGGTCGCGGCATGGTCGAGGTAGACCGTCGGGGTCTGGGGCGCGTCGTGCATGTCATACCCAGCGTACGGCTCCGGGTGTGACTGTGCTAACTCGGTGAGTCAGCGCTGGTCGAGGGCGGCTCGCGCCTCGAACATCAGCACTGCCGCCGACGCCGCCACGTTGAGCGAGTCGGCCGTGCCGCGCATCGGGATCGAGACCCTGCGCAGTCCGGCGCGCCACTGCGCGCAGACGCCCTCACCCTCCGAGCCCACCACGATCGCGGTCGGGCCGACGCCGAGCCCCGCCCAGCGGTAGGGCGTCGCGCCGTCCGGGTCCGCGACGTACGACGTGAAGCCGGCCGCAGCCAGGTCCGCCCGCGCCTGGCCCACCGACGCGTACTCCAGGACCGGCATCGTCAACACCGTCCCGCGGCTGGCGACGAACGTCTTGGGGTGGGTGATCCGGGCGGTGCCGTTGGTCAGCACCACGGCGTCCGCAGCGCACGCGTCGGCGGTCCGCACGAGCGTCCCGAGGTTGCCGGCGTACTCGATCCCGTCCGCGACCAGCACCAGCCTGGCCGAGCGCGTCAGCACCTCCTCGGGCTGCCAGTCGGGCAGTCGGACCAGCGCGACCATCGCGGGCGAGGCGAGCCCGGGGTGGATCCGGGAGAGGGTGCGCTCCGAGATGCGGACGGCCCTCCGGGCGCGGGCGACCAACTCGGCCTCGACGCTCCCGAGCGGTTGCCCGGAGGTCCGCTCGGCACCGCACCACAGCGCCGTCTCGACCTCGGCACCGCTGCTGAGCACCCGCTCCAGCGCCCACGCCGCCGCGACCGTGGTGACGTGGTCCACCCGGGGCAGCAGGTTGCGGCGAGCGCGCGAGTAGCGGCGGACGGCGGAGTCGCCCGGCCCGACACCGGTCAGCCGGTCGGACGAAAGGGACAAAGAGGTGGGCATGTCGGGCTCCGACGAGCAGGAGTGACGACCTGACCGCGTCGCCCGCTCGGCGGGCCGCGGTCGTCAGGCTGCCGGTCGGCGCCTGGCTGAAGTCACCCCTGGATACCCATGCCGTGCACGGTAGGCGGGCGACCACCGGATCGCACCCGAATTACTCCGCGAGCAGGTCCAGCCACGGATGATCCGGGTAGAGCCTGCGGACCGTGTCGCGCAACCACGTCTGCTCCCGCGCGCCGAGCAACGGCCAGGTGATCCGGAGATCGCGATCGTCCTTGGGCCGGTGCAGAGCCGCCTTGTAGAGCAGACTGATCTCGGGTCGGAGGTAGCGGATCCCGTCCTCGGCGACCCAGGTGGCCTCCTCCACCGGGAGCTCGTGCTCCGGGTCGCGCTTGTTGGTCCACAGCCCGTCGCGGTCGGGCGTGATCGGCAGGTCGATCACCCACGGGTCGTGCGCGGACCTCCGGACCCAGATCTGACTCTGGACGTTGAGCACCTCCGGGAACCGGTCGTCGAGCGGTCGAAGGGTGCCTCCGTCGTTGCTCCACAGGCACCAGTCGTCCCCGACGTGCGCGCGGAACGCGGGGATGTCGCAGGCCAGGATCGACAGGTCAACGTCCTCGTGCTCCCGAGGCACCCGGGTGAACGCCTCGACCGACCAGCCGCCGACCAGCCACCACGGCGGTGAGAACCCGGCCATGAACGCGGCCACCTCGGCGGGATCGAAGGACGCCCACTCGCCGTACCAACGGAAGAAGCGCGCCTCCTCGGCCCGCTCCTCGGCGGTGAACTCCAGAGGCTCGCGCACGGTCGGACCCTACCCGCGCGAGGGGGGCTCGGGCAGGGTCACTTGGCGCCGTACATCTTCTTCATCCCGAGCCAGTCACCCAGCCCCAGCGTGCGGGCGTACGGCGAGCAGGGCGTCGCGGCGTGCTGCATGGTGAGGTGGGAGTGGCCCGGCCCGGTGTGACCCATGCCGTAGGCGTGTCCGAACTCGTGGGTCACGATGCCCTCGAAGTCCCACTTGTTGGCGCAGGGGCTCGGCAGGTGGGTGGTCAGTGCGTTGCCGGTGTCGATCATGATGTCGGCCGCGCCCATGCGCCCGGAGCGGTTGAGGTACCAGTAGCAGGTCCAGCCGAGGAGGCCGCCGGGCAGGCTGCCGAAGCCGACGACGTTGCGGGTGTTGTAGGCACCGCACTTGATCCTGCTGCCGCCGGGCTTGATGTTGGGCTGGCTGGAGGTGTGACCGGCGTAGTGACCCACGGGGGTGCGCAGGTGCGGCTTGCCGCAGCTGTTGCGGCCCTTGCGCACGTTGACGTCGGCGGCCTTGATCTGCCGCACCAGCGTGCGGTGGTGGTAGCGCTTCGGTGCGTGGGAGAGGGCCACGCGGTAGCGCAGCGACTTCGCCCAGCGATGGCCCTCGAGATGGAAGGTCCGGTCCTTGCAGGCCGGCGCGTTGGAGCCGGCGCCGGAGCTCCCGCTGTGGGGGGCCTTGCCGAGCACGGCCCGCACGTCTCCACCCGCGTTGGCCACCCGGAGGCCGGTCACCTCGCCGTGCCGGCCCAGGCCGTCACCGGCGACGGTGACCCCGGCGGGTGGCACCACGACCGAGACCCGCCCCGCCGTGACGACCCTGCCGACCAGGGAGCAGCCCAGACCGGTGGTGCCGTGCGCGAGTGCGGACGCCGGGATCGGACCCCGGCCGACGCAGCGCTCGTCGACGGTGCGGGCGGAGGCGGTGGTCTGGAGGGAGGTGGCCAGCAGTGTGCCCGCGGTGAGACAGACGAAGGCGAGGGTCCCGAGGCGGTGGCGAAGAATCGTCATGCGTCGATCCTCCCCCACCACCTCCTGGCCAAACGTGCGCGGGCCCGGGCGGCCGGGAGTCAGCGGACGCCGTACATCTTCTTCATGCCGAGCCAGTCACCCAGGCCGAGCGTGCGCGCGTACGTCGAGCAGGGTGTCAGCTCGTGCTGCATGGTGAGGTTGTCGTGGCCGGACCCGCTCCCGGTGTGAGCCATCCCGTAGACGTGACCCATCTCGTGGGTCACGACGCCCTCGAAGTCCCAGATGTCGAAGCAGTCCGTCGGCAGCTCGGTGGCCATCGAGGCGCCGTTGTCCATCAGGATGTCCGCCGCGGAGAGGTGGGTGGTCCCGGACCACCAGTTGCAGGTCCAGCCGAGCAGCCCCGAAGGCAGGTCACCGAAGGCCACGACGTTCTTCGTGTCATAGGTGCCGCACGAGACGAAGGACGAGCTCGCCGTGATGTGCGGGCGGACGCTCGAACGGCCCAGGTAGTGGGCGGCGGGGGTCGCCAGGTGCGGCTTCCCACAGGTGTTGCGTCCCTTGCGGACGTTGGCGTCGGCGGCCTTGATCTGGTCCACCAGAGTCACCTTGTGGGCATCCGCCGGCGCCTTGCTCAGGTTGACGCTGTAGCGCAACGACGTGACCCACGGGGCCGCGCCAGGCTCCAGGTGGAAGGTGCGGTCCTTGCAGGCCGGGGCGCTGGTCCCCCGCTTCGCCTCGACTCGGCCACGACCCCGGGCGGTCCCGACCACGGCCCGGACCCCGGCACCGGTGTTGGTCACGCGCAGACCGGGCACGGCGGCGTGACGGCCGACGCCCTCACCACTCACCGTCATCCCCGGCGGCGGGACGACCACCGACACCCGGCCGGCGTAGACCACCCGGCCGACCAGGGAGCAGCCCGCCTCCACGGCGCTGCGGGCCAGCGCCGATGCCGGGATCGGGCCGCGGTCGGAGCACCGGTCGTCGGCGGTGCCGGCCTGGGTCGGAGTCTGGCCGGACGCGATCAGGAGCGCACCGGCGGTGAGACAGCCGGCCACCCAGGTGGCGGGCCGTCGAGGAGTCGTCATGGGCTCATCCTGCCGCAGTCCGGCGGGGTACGGGGCCCCGTCACTGGGGGAGCGGCGGTGAACGGTCAGAGCAGGACCAGGTCGTCGCGGTGGACGACCTCGCGCTCGTACGCCGTACCGAGCTCGCGGCGCAGATCGGCCGAGGTGCGTCCGACGAGGCTGGGGATCTCGCTCGAGTCGAAGTTGACCAGCCCGCGGGCCACCGGCGTGCCGTCGGCGCCGGCCAGGTCGACCGGGTCGCCGGCCGCGAAGGTGCCGGTGGAGCCGGTCAGCCCGGCCGCGAGCAGAGAGGCGCGGCGCTCGGTGACCGCGCGCACGGCGCCCGCGTCGAGCAGGAGCACGCCGTGCGGCTCGGTGGCGTGGGCCAGCCACAGGAGACGAGTCGGGGGGGGG
>JAWWPM010000544.1:0-4219 GCA_033854915.1 Nocardioidaceae bacterium | reverse complement strand
CGGCTCGGTGAGCTCGATCCCGCCGGGCGCCTGCGCGTTGGCCGTCGCGGTGCCGACGACCGAGATGGTGGTCTCCTCCGGCGGCACCTCGGCGCCGCCGGGTCGCACGACCACCTGCGCCAGGCCGGTGCGGTCGCGGACCACCAGGAAGGTGACCGCCGAGAGCTCCCGACGGCGATGGACCCAGCCCTGCAGCAGGACCTGTGTGCCCGGCGTCGCCTGGGGCAGTGCGGATGCGAGTGTGCGTTTCATCGGACCTCCAGTCGGAACAGGCCCTGGAGGTGTGGGCGGGGGCAAGGTCGCGGTGCCACCACACCTTCGCCGGCTCGTGAGTGTTGCCACCGGCCTCAGTCCCCGTGCCGTTCGGTCGGGGCCGTCGATACGTCGTACGCACGGGCTCGCGCTGCGCTCCCGGATCGGAGGGGGTGTGTCAGGCCCCGCGTTCGCCAGGCGAAATCGTACGGAGGTGCCTCCGCCCCGGCAACTCGGTGGCTCCGGGCTCGGCCCAAGGTCGACCGCGGAGGATCGGGATGGGTTGGGATGGCGCGAAATGGGTACGTAAAAAGTCGGGAGGGATGACATGACCAGGCATCAGGCCTTGGAGCTGTTGATCAGGCGCCGCATTCCCGACGACGTCGCCGCCATCGAGGCGACCCTGCGAGCCATCGCGGCGCGTATCGACGCAGCGGACGGGCCCCAGGAGTACGACGACGTGCACCACCGGCTCGACGAGCTGCTCACCGCCAGGGAGCGGGTCGGAGCCGGGGCGAGCGGCCGCGAGATCTGCGTCTGAGGCCGCTCGACTCTGATCGGGGCGAGCGGTCGTCGCGCTGCGGGTGAACGGGCCGTTCATCACGCGCGATGCGGTGGTCCGTGCGGCTCCCCGCGTGCGATCACGTACGGGGTCCGCTACGAGCCCAGGGCGGCGATGACTCGCTCCCGGAGCAGCTGGAACGACTGCTCGCCTGCTGAGGAAGAGTTCCGTCCTCTTGTGACCCGGCGTTGGTTGATGAGCGATTCAGCGGGAGTGAACTGGTCCCGTGTCAGATCGAGCTCGACGCCCCCGGGCGTCACGTTCCAGTAGTGCACACCCTCCACCCGGCCTTGGAACTCGACGTCGGCGACCATCAGGTCGCCACCCAGCAGATCTTGGATCACGAGGGCGGTCGTCCCGCACTGACCTCGCGACGGCTGCCCGCCGCCCCGCGACATGTAGTCAGTTGAGGCGAAGAAGGTGTCGGGCCCCCAGGACGAGCGCACGGCTGCCTCGATCTGGCTCAAGGTCCACGTCGACATGACAGGGATTGTGCCGCACGGGGGTACGGCCACGGTCGACGCTCTCCGGGATGCAGGTGGCGCCTGACGAGACGGATCGTCCCAGCCCAGGCCAGACGAGCGGGTGGCGTCCCGCGTCATAGCGGTACGACGGTGCCACCTCGTAGCACCCAGATCCGCCATCAGCCTCCGCAGGGGTCCGCGGCAGACGCGGAGGTTCGTTCCACCAGACCGCTTGCAGTCCCGCTACCGAGTTCGCGCCTGTCCATGCCCGGGTCGGCTGGTCAGGTCGAGGTGGGTCTGGGTGTCGGCAATCAGGGCGAGGGCCTTGGCCTTGCGGGCGCCGAGGGGGTCGGTGTCGCCGAGGACCGCGAGGTGGTGTGCGTGGTCGCAGACCAGGTCGTAGAACGCGGTCAGGTCGAGGTCTCGCCGGTGGCTTCGAGGTGGGAGCTGCCGGCCCAGCCGCCGTCGGTGCCGGTGTGGTGCAGCAGGGTCACGTCCCACGCGTCCGGCCGCTCTATGCGAGCTCGGCCTGGGTCTCCGGGTCGTGGTGGGCGGTGGCCTGGGCGACGACCCGGTCGATCAGGACCACTCCGCAGGAGGCGAGCCGGTCGGCGAGGTGGGCGTCGACGTAGGCCGTGGCGTCGCGGGACAGAGTGTGGGTGGCTTGGGCGACGCGGCGGGCCTTCCAGGCCGGGACCTCCAGTGCACGGACCCGTTGCCAGATCCGCGGGAGGCGGTGGGTCAGGTCGAGAGCGTCGGCGAGGAGCTGCATGCCGGTGGTGCTGGAGACCCCGAGGGCGGCGGCGAACGGCTCGGGGGCGAACGCCGAGACGGCCGGGCAGCCGTCGCCGCCGAGGGCCTCGTCGCAGTCGGCCAGACCGGGGAGCCCGGCGCCCCGGACCGCGGCACCGGTCTCGGCGGTGGCGGGGTGGAGCACGCACCACTGGACCGCGAGCTCGAGCTTGCACAGCGCGGCCGCGCGCTCGCACCTCTCGGCCTGCGCGACCCGCTCCAACAGCTCGCCGGGCTCGAGCTCGTCGAGCCCGAAACCGGTCAGCGTCGCGGTCAGTGTCATGGCTCAAGCCAAGCACCGACCACCGACACTCAGACCCCGAGAATCCCGTTGTCACAAGGGATCCCGGCATCGTGACTCAACCGTGACCCGGGCGGCGAGTGGGCCGGTTGGTCAGGTTCCGGCCGTGAGACAGCGGCAGGTGTGGTGGTCGGTGAAGCCGAGGCCTTCGTAGAGCCGACGGGCCGGCTGGTTGCCGACGGCCACCTCCAGCCAGGCCGTGGCCGCGCCGTGCTCGGCACCGAGCCGGAAGACGGCCGCCATCAACGCCCGGGCCAGGCCGCGCCGCCGGAACTCCTCCTCGACCTCGAGCCCGTGAACGCCGAGCCAGCCGCCGTTGAGCTCCGCCCGGGCCGCCCCGACGGGCTCGCCGCCGACGGAGACGACGGCCCTGATGCGGGTGCCCTCGATGCTCGCCTCCGCCGGGAGAGTCGCCCCGGCCGCGGCCAGCGCCATCGAGATCGGGGCGGTCTGGAAGGGCGCGACCTCCTCCGGCAACGGCCGCCAGCCGTGGCCGTGCAGGGCGCGCTCGATCTCCGACCCCGCCTCGACCTGGACGACCGGCTCTCGGCCGCGCAGGTCGTAGAACGCGCGCACCATGCCGACCGCCTCACCGATCCCGGCTCCGGGGTCGCCGATCGCCAGGCAGGAGTTGGTACGCCGGAGCGTGAGGCCGGGTGCGTGGGGCACGGTCCGCAGAACCCAGGCGCCGAGCTCGGCGGTGTCGGTCCCGATCCACAGCGGCATGGCGTGCAGCTCCGCCTCCCGCGTCGACACGGTCGGCGTCACGGGGTGCCCGGGGCGAGGTAGCGGCAGGTGTGGTGCACCCGGAACCCCAGCCCGCCGTAGAGCGCCAGGGCGGCCTGGTTGTCGGTCTCGACGTGCAGCCAGACCGTGGTGGCGCCGTGCTCGGCACCCCACTCGAGCAGCTCGGTCATCAACGCGCCCGCGTGGCCCCGCCGGCGGTGCGACGGCTCGACCTCGAGCCCGTGCAGCCCGAGCCAGTCGCCGTCGATCGCGGCGCGGGCGGAGCCGACCTCGGCGCCGTCCACACGTCGTACGACGTGAGCCCGGGGGCCGTCCTCGACCAGCTCGACGTCGCCGTCGCCCCGGGCCGACCGGATCGCCATCGCCAGCGACGACACCAGGAAGTGCGCGTCGCCACCCGCGACCGGCTCCCAGCCGAGAGCCGCGAGGTCGTGCTCGGTGGGGGAGCCCAGCTCCACCTGAGCGAGCGGGCCCCGGCCCCGCGCGGAGTAGAACGCGATGACCTGCTCGGCAGCCGTGGCCAACGGCAGCCCGGGGTCGCCGATGGCCAGGCAGGAGTTGGCCCGCTTGAGGAGACGCCCGACGGGCGCGGGGTCGGTCCGCAGCTCCCACTCGCCCAGTGCGGCACGCTCGACGTCGGGCCACATCGGCCGCGAGTGCCGCTCGGCGTCGCGGGCCGAGACCCGTTGCCGCACCGATGCCCGGGGTGGCACCGGCTTGCCGCTCACGATGTCGGCGACCGCGATGGCCACCTCCGGGCCGTCCTCGGGCCGCACCACGCAGATGCCGTCCGCCCACGACGTGCACAACCCCAGCACGTCGGTCATCGCCGGACCTCCCGAGGGGCCCGTCTCGCCGGGCAGCAGGCGGCGTACGACGACCCGCTGGCCGACGACATGGGGGCCCAGGCCGTGGGCGGTTCCGGGCACTGGCACGAGGGGATACTAGGCTGGCTCCGCAACCGATCGCTCGTCTCGTTCAGGAGGACCAGGTGACCTACGTCATCGCCCAGCCGTGCGTCGATCTGAAGGACCGCGCCTGTGTCGACGAGTGTCCCGTCGACTGCATCTACGAGGGCAAGCGGATGCTCTACATCCACCC
>JAWWPM010000543.1:0-7609 GCA_033854915.1 Nocardioidaceae bacterium | reverse complement strand
CACCCCTGATGTGCCACGCCCACCACCTCACCCACTGGCTCAACGGCGGGAAAACGTCCTTGGCCAACCTCGCCCTCTTATGCGGCCACCACCACCGGGTCATCCACCACACACCCTGGCAAATACGGCTCAACCCCCACGACATGCGACCCGAATTCCGGCCACCACCCAAACCCGGCGCCACCCGAAAATGGATCCGATATCGACCCCGAAAAGAATGAACCCCCCGATCCGCCACGCCCTTTGATATGCGAGCGCCGATCTGGCACACCCCGATCCACATCCAGCCCCACCGCCACCCCGGAAGCGCGACACCCTGTTCCACATCCGGTCCACCGGCCGCGAAGCACTCGTGGATGGGTCAGGGGAGCAGGAGGACCACGGTCTCGGCGACGCACGCGGGCTTGTCCTGGCCCTCGATCTCGAGCACGTGCCGCAAGGTGAGCTGTTTGCCCGCGGGCAGGTCGGTCACCTCGCCCATGGTCACCCGGCTCCGGATGCGGGAGCCGACGCGGACGGGGTGGGGGAAGCGCACCTTGTTGACGCCGTAGTTCAGCTTGGCGCCGGGGGTCTCGAGCGCGAACACCTGGCTCCCGAGGAAGGGGATCAGGGAGAGCGTGAGGTAGCCGTGCGCGATCGTGCCACCGAAAGGCCCGGCGGCGGCACGCTCGCGGTCGACGTGGATCCACTGGTGGTCGCCGGTCGCGTCGGCGAACTGGTCGACGCGTGCCTGGTCGATCTCGAGCCAGTCGCTCAGGCCGAGCTCCTCACCACTCATTTCGGCCAGGGTGTCGAGGTTGTCGAGGATGCGCATCCGGCGGCTCCTGGGCTGGGCGAGTGTCGCGAACGGGTCTGGGAGGATCGGCGCATGTCCGAACCTAGCCCACCCCGACAGCCCCGTCCGGGTCGCCCGAGCCACGCCGACATCGTGCGGGCACCCAAGGTGCTGCTGCATGACCACCTCGACGGCGGGCTGCGACCGCAGACGGTCCTGGAGCTGGCCGAGAGCGCGGGCCACGCCCTGCCGGCGGGCGACGCGGAGACGCTCGGACGCTGGTTCGCGGACTCGGCGAACTCCGGCTCGCTGGTCCGCTACCTCGAGACGTTCGACCACACCGTGGCGGTGATGCAGACCGAGGCAGCGATCGAGCGGGTCGCCCGCGAGTGCGTGGCAGACCTCGCCGCGGACGGGGTGGTGTACGCCGAGATCCGGTACGCCCCCGAGCAGCACGTGGGCGCCGGGCTCTCGCTCGACCAGGTTGTGGGCGCGGTGCGCGCGGGCTTCGACCGGGGGATGGCCGACGCCGGTGGGGCGATCGTGGTCCGCCAGCTGCTGACTGCGATGCGGCACCAGGCGCGCTCGCGTGAGATCGCCGAGCTCGCCGTGAAGTGGCGCGACGCAGGCGTGGTCGGGTTCGACATCGCCGGCGCCGAGGCCGGTTTCCCGCCGACCCGGCACCTCGATGCGTTCGAGTACCTCCAGCGGCAGAACTTCCACTTCACGATCCATGCCGGCGAGGCGTTCGGGCTGCCGTCGATCTGGGAGGCCATCCAGTGGTGCGGGGCCGACCGGCTCGGTCACGGTGTGCGGATCATCGACGACATCACCGTCGACGACGAGGGGCGTGCACACCTGGGTCTGCTCGCGGCATACGTCCGCGACAAGCGGATCCCGCTCGAGCTCGCGCCCGCCTCCAACGTCCAGACCGGCGCGGCTGCCTCCATCGCCGAGCACCCGATCGGGCTGCTCACGTCGCTGCGCTTCCGGGTCACGGTCAACACCGACAACCGGTTGATGAGCCAGACCTCGATGTCGGCGGAGATGGCCGCCCTCGTGGAGGCGTTCGGCTACGGGCTGGGCGACCTGCGCTGGTTCACGATCAACGCGATGAAGTCCGCGTTCCTGCCGTTCGACGAGCGGCTGACGATCATCGACGACGTGATCAAGCCGGGGTACGCCGCGTTGCTCGGGTCAGCCTGACGCCAGCCGCCGGATGCGAGTGTCCGCCTCCTTCGGGGAGACGACCGTGCAGCCCAGCGCGGCAGCGTCCGCGATCACCCGCTGCTGGGCGCGCATCAGGGCCCAGCCGCGGCGGACCAGGACGACCGGCGGCTTGCGGTGCTCGCGCAGGTCGCGGGTGAGCCGTCGCCAGAAAGTCACCAGCGGATGCTGGCGCAGGCAGAAGGCCTCGGCCAGGACCTCGCGCTCCCGGCAGGCGGCGACGATCTGCTGGGCGAAGATCCCCTCGGCCACGAACAGCGACGCCCCTGCCAGGGCCACCTCGTGGCTCCCCGACGGACCGTTGCGGGCGATGTCGTAGACCGGGGCGACGGTCCGACCGGTGCAGGCGAGCTCCTCGATCGCCCGGACCGCCTGCTCGGCGTGCCACGAGCGCGGGTCGTCCCAGTCGACGAGCCCCGCGTTGGCACCGTGCGTGATCAGGGGGAGCGCCGGGTCGTCGCCGCTGCGGTAGAAGTCGTCGAGCCGCAGCACCGGGAGCCCGGTCAGCGCCGCCAGTCGCGACTTGCCGATGCCCGAGGGACCGGCCAGCACCACCACACGCGACAGGACCGGGGGGCGAGGCACTCGCGACATTGTGCCGGAGGACCAGATGGCCCGACCGATCGGACCCACTTCTCCGATTCGCCTGCGCCGGGCCGCTGACCTGCAGATACTGACAAACGGCCATCGGAGCCACCGCCATTCGACCCCCCGCGACCTCGGAGAAGAGCCATGCACCTGAGATCCCCCCGCCGGGCCACGCTGACAGCAGCGATCGCCCTCTCGTTCGTCGCCGCGACAT
The DNA here is from genome assembly GCA_033854915.1 of Nocardioidaceae bacterium. Lineage (GTDB taxonomy): Bacteria > Actinomycetota > Actinomycetes > Propionibacteriales > Nocardioidaceae > Nocardioides. The sequence goes on along the minus strand of JAWWPM010000543.1, from coordinate 4,805 downwards.
CCGCCGCCCTCGGGACCGTCGAGTCCGCGTCCGCCAACCTGCCGACCTCACACGCCGTGAGCCACATCGCGAAGGCGAAGCCGATCAAGGTGAAGTTCGACCGCCGGCTGTTCGGGGTCCACGACTCGAACCTGACCTCGTTGAGCCGTCCCGCGACGGGCTCGATCCGCCTGTGGGACACCGGGGTGACCTGGCAGGCGATGCAGCCCAACCCGGGGGCGATCGACTTCTCCCGCCTCGACCAGATCGTGGCGGCTGCCTGGGCCAACGGCACCGAGGTCACCCTGGTCACCGCGATGACCCCGACCTGGGCAGCAGCGCCGGGCGGCACCTTCACCAACGGCACCGAGGCACCGGACCCCGCCGCGTTCGCGGCGTACGTGGGTGCCGTGATGGACCACTACAAGAACTACAACGGCAGTGGCCGGCCGGGCATCGCCAACTACCAGGTCTGGAACGAGGCCAACATCGGCACGTTCTGGACCGGTACGCCGCAGCAGATGGCCGACCTGGTCAAGACGGCGTACGACGCGAGGGCCGCCCACGACCCGAGCGTCCGGCTGATCGGCCCGGCGCAGGTGGCGCGGCTGTCGTACCAGCAGTACTGGACCCGGAACTTCTACCGCCTCTCCTCGGGCGGGCAGCCGGTGTGGAAGTACCTCAACGCGATCTCCCTGAACCTCTACCCGGTGGACACCTACCCTGCGAGCGGCGGCGGCACCCGGACCGGGACGCCCGAGGACTCGATGGCGCTGCTCGCCACCGTGCGTGGCTACCTGGCCAAGGACGGGGTGCCGTCCTCGATGCCGATCTGGAACACCGAGGTCAACTACGGCATGGGCCGTGGCACCCCGGCGGTGCCGATCTCCGCGGACCGACAGGTCGCCAACGTGATGCGGACCTACCTCCTCAACGCCGCTCAGGGCGTGCAGCGCGTCGACTGGTACGCCTACGACATGGGCCTGCTGCCCGGGGGCGGCACCCTCGGCAACACCCTCCTCACCGACCCGGCCAACCGGGCGGCCGGTGTGATGACCCCGGCCGGCGTGGCTCTGGCCAGGATCGAGTCGTGGATGCGCGGCACCTTGGTCGGTACTGCGACGCAGCGACCGTGCGCGGCGGATGCCAAGGGCACCTACACCTGCCTGATCAAGTACTCGCACGGCGTCGGCCGCATCTACTGGAACCCGTTCCGCACCGCCAGCGTCAAGCTCGTGAGCTCGGCCAAGCAGAAGGTCAGCGAGTTCGGCGCCACCTCGCGCGCAAAGGGCGGCAAGAAGCTGAAGGTCGGCTACCAGCCGGTGCTGGTCAAGTCGAAGAAGTGATCGGCTGAGGCAGGGGTTGGTGCCCGGGGCCGGCGGGCCAGGACGGGCGCCATCCCCGCGACCGGTTGTTACGCTGCCCTCCGAGCCCCCTGGAGGAGCCGTGTTCCTGACTCATCTGTCCCTTCGGCGTCGTTCCGCCCTGATCGCCTGGTTGGTGACCGCGCTGGGCGTGCCGCTCGGAGCGTTGGCCCCGGCCGAGGCGAACAACGTGCATGTGTCCCACGCCCTGTTCGGCGTGCACGACGCCTCGCTGCAGTCGCGCAGTCACATCCACGACGGCTCCGTGCGCCTCTGGGACGTCGGAGTCCAGTGGCAGGACATCGAGACGACGCCGGGTGTCTACAACTGGAACCGTCTCGACCAGCTCGTCGCCGCGGCCCAGGCCGCCCACGAGAGCGTCACGATGGTGGTGGCGATGACACCGTCGTTCTACGCCGCGAGGCCGACCGACCCGCCGGGCAAGGTGTCTCATTACCGTGACTTCGTGTCGGCGCTGATGCATCGCTACAAGAGCTTCCACGGGAAGCGCGGCATCGCGGCGTACCAGGTGTGGAACGAATCGAACATCACCACGTTCTGGACCGGCTCGATGCGTCAGCTGGCCGTGCTGAGCAAGACGATGCGCGACGTCGGCAACAAGGTCGACCCGAAGGCCAACATCGTGAGCCCGGCAATGGTGGCCCGCTTGCCGTACCAGCTGGACTGGCTGAAGAAGTACTACCGCCTGAAGCTGAACGGCACGCCGGTCTGGAAGTTCTACGACACCCTCGGCTTCAGCCTCTACTCGCTGCCGACCTATCACGGCCGGGCGGCCGGCCCCGAGGACGTCATGCGGCTGCTCGGCCAGGTCAGGAGCAGGCTCCGCAAGGACCACGTGGCCGGCTCGAAGCCGATCTGGAACACCGAGGTCAACTACGGGCTGCAGACCGGCAGCCGCGGCGGCACCCGCGCAGCGCCGATCTCCCACGCCAAGCAGGCGTCGTTCGTCGCGCGCACCTACCTGCTCAACGCGGCGGCCGGAGTCAAGCGCGTGTTCTGGTACCGCTACGACATGGGGATCCTCGGCAGCGGGGGCACCATCGCCAACACCCTGCTCTCCGACCCGAACAACCCGGCGGTCGTCACGCCCGCAGGCCGGGCCTTCGTGCTGGTCCAGAAGTGGATGCACGGCACCCTGGAAGGCTCCGGCTCGGCGGCGCCCTGCGCCCAGGACAAGCAGGGCACCTACACCTGCGTGGTCAAGGACTCGAAGGGCATCCGGCGGATCTACTGGAACCCCCACCGCAAGGCCACCGTGCAGCTCGCCGCCAACGCCCATCACGCACAGGGCATCCTGGGCGCGGTCAGCAAGGTCAAGGGCGGTTCGAAGCTGACCGTGGACTATCGGCCGGTGATGGTCGGCAAGTGACGCCCTGACACCCGCGCGATCGGTCAGACGCCGATCGGGTGCCAGACCGTCTTGGTCTCGAGGAACCCGGTCATCCGGTCGATGCCCGGGTCGACGGTCCAGTCGGGCTCGCTGTCGGGAGCCCGACGGACCCGCTTGAGATTCTCGGCCGCCGCGACCTCGCAGGCCTGGGCCTGCTCGGCGTCGCCGGCCAGGCCGGTCAGGTCGATCGCGTTGACGTCCATGTGCGACGACAGGGTCGGGACCGTCTGGGCGAATGCACCGGTGAGCACGTTGATGACCCCACCAGGCACGTCGGAGGTGGCCAGCACCTCGGCGAAGGTGACCGCCGGCAGCGGGCGCTCGGGGGAGGCCGCCACGACGACGGTGTTGCCGGAGGTGACGACGGGGGCTACGACGCTGACCAGGCCGAGCAGGCTCGAGCCGGTCGGGGCGACGACGGCGACGACACCGGTCGGCTCGGGCGTGGAGAGGTTGAAGAACGGCCCGGCGACGGGGTTGGCGTTGCCGACGACCTGCGTCAGCTTGTCGGCCCAGCCGGCGTACCAGACCAGGCGGTCGATCGCGGCGTCGACGACCTTCGCGGCCGCGGCGCTCGTGCCGCCCTCGCCCTGCCGGACGGCGTCGACGAACTGCGGGCGGCGGTCCTCCATGACCTCGGCGATCCGGTAGAGCACCTGTCCGCGGTTGTACGCCGTACGCCCGGACCAGCCGGGGAACGCCTTGCGGGCCGCGCTCACCGCGTCGCGGGCGTCCTTGCGGGAGGCCAGTGCGGCATTCGCGACGAAGCGGCCCCGGGCGTCGTTGACGACGTAGGAGTGACCGGACTCCGAGCGCGGGAAGACGCCGCCGATGAAGAGCTTGTAGGTCTTCCGGACGTCGACCCGCGTCGATGCTGCATTCATCTCAGGTACCCCTCGAGTCCGTGGCGGCCGCCCTCGCGGCCGTAGCCCGACTCCTTGTAGCCGCCGAAGGGGCTGGTCGGGTCGAACTTGTTGAACGTGTTGGCCCAGACGACTCCGGCGCGCAGGGAGTTGGCCATCTTCAGGATCAGGGAGCCCTTCTCGGTCCAGACGCCCGCGGAGAGGCCGTACGGCGTGTTGTTGGCCTTCTCGACCGCCTCCGCCGGTGTGCGGAACGTCAGCACCGAGAGGACCGGCCCGAAGATCTCCTCGCGGGCGATCCGGTGGGCCTGGGTGACACCGGTGAAGATCGTGGGCGGGAACCAGAAGCCGTGGTCGGGGAGCTCGCACGGCGGTGACCAGCGACCGGCTCCCTCGGCTTCGCCGATGTCGGAGAGCTCACGGATCTTGGCCAGCTGCTCGGCGGAGTTGATCGCGCCGATGTCGGTGTTCTTGTCGAGGGGGTCGCCGACGCGCAGGGTGGCCATCCGGCGCTTGAGCCGGGCCAGCACGTCGTCGACAACGCTTTCCTGCACCAGCAGGCGCGAGCCGGCGCAACACACGTGGCCCTGGTTGAAGAAGATGCCGTTGACGATGCCTTCGACGGCCTGGTCGAGGGCGGCGTCCTCGAACACGATGTTCGCGGCCTTGCCGCCGAGCTCCAGGGTGACCCGCTTCTGGGAGCCCGCCACCGCCTTCGCGATCGCCCGGCCGACCTCGGTCGAGCCGGTGAAGGCGACCTTGTCGACGTCCGGATGCGAGACCAGCGCACGTCCGGTCTCGCCGGCGCCGGTGATGATGTTGACCACGCCCGGGGGCAGGTCGGCCTGCTGGCAGATCTCGGCGAAGAGAAGCGCGGTCAGCGGCGTGGTCTCGGCCGGCTTGAGCACGACGGTGTTGCCGCAGGCCAGGGCCGGCGCGATCTTCCAGGCCAGCATCAGCAGCGGGAAGTTCCAGGGGATCACCTGGGCGGCGACGCCGAGGCTGTGCGGATTGCCCGCGCCGTAGCCGGAGTACTCGAGCTTGTCGGCCCAGCCCGCGTAGTAGAAGAAGTGCGCGGCGACGATCGGGATGTCGACGTCGCGGGTCTCCTTGATCGGCTTGCCGTTGTCGAGCGACTCGAGCACGGCGAGCTCGCGGCCGCGCTCCTGGATGATGCGGGCGATGCGG
>JAWWPM010000542.1:0-7916 GCA_033854915.1 Nocardioidaceae bacterium | reverse complement strand
CGATGCCCAAGGCCGCCCGCGCCGAGGCGATGCTGAACGCCGCCAGCGGTGAGGCCGGCATCGTGATCGGCACCCACGCGCTCCTGCAGGAGCGCGTGCAGTTCGCCGACCTCGGGCTGGTCGTCGTCGACGAGCAGCACCGCTTCGGGGTCGAGCAGCGCGCGGCGCTGACGGACAAGGCCGGGGCGCCGCCGCACGTGCTGGTGATGACAGCGACCCCGATCCCGCGCACTGTCGCGATGACGGTGTTCGGCGACCTCGAGGTGTCCACGCTGACCGAGCTGCCGGCCGGACGCGCGCCGATCCAGACCAGCGTCGTACCCCTCGCCGAGCAGCCGCGCTGGGTCGACCGCGTGTGGGAGCGGGTGCGCGAGGAGGTCGACCGCGGTCACCAGGCCTACGTCGTGTGCCCGCGGATCAGTGGCGACGAGCTCGAGCAGGGCGAGACCGACCCCGCCTTCGACCCCGCCTTCGACGACGACGCCCCACCGGCCGCGCCGATCCGTCTGAGTGCGGCCGAGGAGATCGCCGACCACCTGCGTGCGGGGCCACTGGCCGGCCTTCGCGTCGGGCTCCTGCACGGTCGTCTCCCACCCGAGGAGAAGGACCGCACGATGCGGGCCTTCGCCGACGGCGAGCTCGATGTGCTCGTCTCCACGACGGTGATCGAGGTCGGGGTCGACGTCGCCAACGCGACCGCCATGGTGCTGCTCGACGCCGACCGCTTCGGCATCTCCCAGCTCCACCAGCTGCGCGGGCGGGTCGGCCGCGGCGGCCACCCGGGGCTCTGCCTGCTGGTCACCCAGGTGCCGGCCGACAGCCCGGCCCGCGAACGCCTCGACGCCGTCGCGGCGACCACCGACGGCTTCGAGCTGAGCCGGGTCGACCTCGAGCAGCGGCGCGAGGGCGACGTGCTCGGCCGTTCCCAGTCGGGGTTCCGCAGCTCTCTGCAAAACCTCCGCGTGCTCCGCGACGAGGCCACGATCGTCGAGGCCCGCGAGGCCGCGCTCGCCCTCCTGTCCGACGACCCCGGTCTCACCGGTGCCCCGGAGCTGGGCCGGCGGGTGACAGAACTGCAGGACTCGCGGCAGTCTGAGTTCATGGAGAAGTCATGACGGCATGCTCCACCGGGCTCGGGGAACGCACACGACCATGACGCGCATCATCGGGGGGCAGGCGGGCGGGCGACGCATCAACGTGCCACGCGGCGTCAACACCCGACCCACCAGCGACCGGGTGCGGGAGGCGCTGTTCTCGGCCGTCGAGTCGTGGTGCGGCTCGCTTTCGGGCCTGCGGTTCCTCGATCTGTACGCCGGCTCAGGTGCGGTCGGGCTGGAGGCCTGGTCGCGGGGCGCCGGAGTGGTCACGCTCGTCGAGCAGGATCGCCGGACCGCCGGGATGATCGCCACCAATGCCCGCAACCTCGGCTTCACCCGGGCCGACATCGTCACCGGATCGGTGTCCGGGACGCTTGCGCGGCCGCCGTCGGCGCCCTACGACGTGGCCTTCCTCGACCCGCCGTACGCCCACACCGAGCGTGAGGTGGCCGCGGACCTGTCCGCGCTCGGCTCCCACGGCTGGCTGGTGCCCGGGGCGATGGTGGTCGTGGAGCGCGCCTCCCGCAGCGCCGAGCCCACGTGGCCCGAGGGCTTCGGGGACACCCGGCAGAAGAAGTACGGCGAGACGGTGCTCTGGTACGTTCACGCCGCTCCCACGTCGTAGCGTCAACCGCGAGGAGGCCTCCCATGCGGTCTGCAGGGCGCCGTGCCGTCTGTCCCGGGTCCTTCGACCCGGTCACCCACGGCCACCTCGACATCGTCGAGCGGGCCGCCTCCCTCTTCGACGAGGTCGTCGTGGCGGTCGGGGTCAACCAGTCCAAGCACCGGCTGTTCACCGACGACGAGCGGCTGGCCATGCTCACCCGGGCGGTCGGGCACCTGCCCAACGTCAGCGTCGAGGGCTTCTCGGGGCTGCTCACGACGTTCTGCACCGAGCGCGACATCCACGCGATCGTCAAGGGACTGCGCGCGGTCAGCGACTTCGACTACGAGCTCCAGATGGCCCAGATGAACTCCTCGCTGAGCACGGTCGAGACAGTCTTCGTCCCGACCAGCCCGGAGTGGTCCTTCCTGGCGTCGTCGCTGGTCAAGGAGGTCGCGTCGTACGGCGGCGACGTCTCGGCCCTGGTCCCCGACTTCGTCAACGAGGCCCTGGTCGCCCGCCTCGCCACCACCTGACGCCCGCGCCCCGAGCGCGCGTTTTGCCGCCTCGTCACGCGGGCGGATACGATACGAGCTGATCTGTTGTGTCCGAATCCGGAAGTAGACCCCTGAGCAAACTGGACCCGAGAGCGCCGCTCGTGCTCGATACACGCGAGCTCGGCCGCCGCCCGGGGTCCCAGCGCGAAGTGTCACGTTCGGTTCCGGCCCCGGCAGATCTGGGCATCGAGGTCCTCGGCGTCCCCCAAGGTTCACCGGTCGAGATCGACCTGAGGACCGAGGCGGTCATGGAGGGCGTCCTGGTCACGGGTACGGCGAAGGCCGTCCTCGAGGGCGAGTGCGCACGGTGCCTGGAGCCGATCTCCGACGAGATCGAGGTGAGGTTCCAGGAGCTGTTCGTGTACGACGGCCAGGGCGTCGATCCGGATGAGGAGCTCGAGGTCAGCACGCTCCAGGACGACCTGGTCGACCTGGAGCCCCTGCTGCGGGACGCGGTGGTGCTCGCACTGCCGTTCCAGCCGTTGTGCGAGGACGACTGTCCCGGGTTGTGCGTCGAGTGTGGCGCCCGGCTCGCGGACGATCCGGACCATGCTCACGACGCGCCGGTCGACCCGCGGTGGGCGTCCTTGGCCGCGCTGACCGAGCCCGACCAGGACGACTGAACGGTCCACCGACCGACGAGGAGAGAACAGTGGCAGTCCCGAAGCGGAAGATGTCGCGGAGCAACACCCGGCACCGCCGATCGCAGTGGAAGGCCGTTGCGCCGACCCTGGTGACCTGCGCCAACCCCGCCTGCGGTGCCAAGCACCTGCCGCACCGCGCCTGCGGCACCTGCGGCCAGTACGGCCCCCGCGCCGACCGTCGCCAGGTCCTCTGAGACCCGGGCTCGGTCCGCTGAACTACGAAGAGCTCAGGCACGCACTCGGCGATCCCGAGCTGGACGCCGAGCTGCTCGAGCGCGCCCTGACGCACCGCTCGTACGCCTACGAGAACGGCGGGCTCCCCACCAACGAGCGCCTGGAGTTCCTCGGTGACTCCGTGCTCGGGGTGGTCGTCACCGAGACCCTCTACACGACCCATCCCGACCTCTCCGAGGGTCATCTGGCCAAGCTGCGCGCGGCGGTCGTCAACGCCCGCGCCCTGGCCGAGGTCGGCCGCAACATCGGCCTCGGCGCCTACATCAAGCTCGGCCGCGGCGAGGACTCCACGGGTGGCCGCGAGAAGGCCTCGATCCTCTCCGACACCGTCGAGGCCGTGATCGGCGCCGTGCACATGTCGGCCGGCCGGCTGTCCAGCTCGGCGGCCGTCGTCCACCTCCTCTTCGACCCGCTGATCGAGGCGGCCTCCGCCCTCGGCGCCGGCCTCGACTGGAAGACCTCCCTCCAGGAGCTCTCGGCCGAGCACGGCCTGGGCGTTCCTGAGTACCTCCTCGCCGACGAGGGCCCCGACCACATGAAGACCTTCACCGCTCAGGTGAGGGTCGGCGAGCAGCGCTACGGCAACGGCGTCGGCCGCTCCAAGAAGGAGGCCGAGCAGGCCGCTGCGGAGACGGCGTACGGCGAGCTGGCGGCGTCGCTCGGTCTCGACGACCCGGTGGCCGCGCAGCTGGCTGCCAAGGTCGTCGAGTCCGCCGACGACTGAGTCGGCACCGCCGTGCCCGAGCTGCCCGAGGTCGAGACCGTCCGCGACGGCCTGGCCCGCCACGTCGTCGGTCGCACCGTCGAGTCGGTCACGGTGCTGCACCCGCGCCCGGTACGCCGCGACCCGCGCGGTCCGGCCGGGTTCGCCGCCGAGCTCACCGGGCGCCGGCTGGAGGGAGCGCGCCGCCGCGGCAAGTATCTCTGGCTGCCGCTCGACAACGGTGACGCCCTGCTGGGCCACCTCGGGATGAGCGGTCAGCTGCTGGTCCAGCCGCCCGGTACCCCCGACGAGCGCCACCTGCGGGTCCGGATCGCGTTGGGCGAGCTGGAGCTGCGCTTCGTCGATCAGCGCATGTTCGGTGGTTTGTCGATCTCCGAGGGCGGCGCCGACCTGCCGCCGGAGATCGCGCACATCGCCCGGGACCCGTTCGACCCGGAGTTCGACGACGACCTGTTCGTCGGGAAGGTGCGGCGACGCACGGCCGGGATCAAGCGGCTGCTGCTCGACCAGACCCTGGTCAGCGGGGTCGGCAACATCTATGCCGACGAGGCACTGTGGCGGGCCCGGGTGCACGGCGACCGCCCCGGCGACCGGCTCCGGCCGATCCAGGTACGCCGGGTGCTCGCCGAAGCGCGCGCCGTGATGGGGGCGGCACTGCGCGAGGGAGGCACGAGCTTCGATGCGCTCTACGTCAACGTCAACGGCGAGTCCGGCTACTTCGACCGGTCGCTGCACGCCTACGGCCGCGAGGCGCTGCCGTGTGACCGGTGCGGCACACCGATCCGGCGTCAGGAGTTCATGAACCGCTCGTCCTACTTCTGCCCCGTCTGCCAGCCGGTTCCGCGCAAGCGGCGAGATTGACCCGAGGGGGCCGAAGTGTCACTCTTGAAGACGGCCCCCATGATCGTGGGGGGTCCCCCACGTCGGAAGGCTCATCCATGGCCAAGGCGCTTGTCGGCCACCTCAACCGCGACCTCGGGATTCCCAACCGCATCGCCACCGAGAACGCCCGGCTCAGGGCCCGCGTCTCGGACCTCGAACAGCTCGTCACCCGCCTGATGGAAGAGAACGACCGCCTCGCGGTCGCCCAGGCGGCGCACGTCCTCGACCTCGAGTCCGAGCACCGGGAGATGCAGCCGGCCTGAGCCGGCTCCCCTCGCGGCGCGTCAGCCGCCCTGGCGGCAGAGCGACCGCCAGAGCTCTCCCGACCGCTGCATCTGGTCGAGCTCCTCGCCCAGCTCGGTTCGGGCCGCCGTGGCCCGGCACGCCTGCGCCAGCAGCTCCATGGCGGTCACGGTAGTAGTTGGCTACGCTCGTCTTCTTGTGTCGGGGGTCAGCAATCGGGTGCTGGAAGTCGTAGCACCCACACGGCTTGGGAGCAGTTTTCGCTGGCTCCTCGCTTCGTCGTGGGTGAGCAACACCGGTGACGGCCTCTCGATCGCCGCCGGCCCGTTGCTGGTCGCCTCCCAGACCCACAGGCCCTCCCTGGTCGCGCTGGCCGGTCTGCTGCAGCGGCTGCCCTGGCTGGTCTTCGGCCTGCACGCCGGCGCCCTCGCCGACCGTCTCGACCGGCGGCTGATGGTGATGGTGTGCGACGGGCTGCGGGCGGTCGTGCTGGTGATCCTCTCGATCACCATCGCCTCGGGACACATCGACATCACGCTGGTCCTGGTCGCGATGTTCCTGATCGGCGTGGCCGAGGTCTTCGGCAACACCACGACCCGCACGCTGCTGCCGATGCTGGTGCCCAAGCGCGATCTGGGGATCGCCAACGCCCGGCTGATGGCCGGCTTCATCACGGTGAACCAGCTGGTGGGTCCGCCGCTCGGCGCCTTCCTGTTCGCGGTCGGGATGACCGTCCCGTTCGTCACGCAGGCCGTCGCGGTCGGCCTCGGCGTGGTGTTGGTGGCGAAGATCGCGACCCCCAAGGGCGGAGTCCGGGAGGACGTCGACACCCATGTGCGCCGCGACATCGCCGACGGCATCCGCTGGCTGATCGCCAACCCTGCGGTGCGGACGCTCGCGCTGGTGATCATCGTCTTCAACGTGACCTGGGGCGCGGCCTGGTCGGTGCTGGTCCTCTACGCCACCGAGCGCCTCGGCATGAGCGAGGTGGGCTTCGGTCTCCTGGTCACGCTGGCCGCCGCGGGCGGACTGATCTCGACGGCGCGCTACGGCTGGCTGGAGAAGCACGTCCCCCTCGCGGTGTTGATGCGCGGCTGTCTGACCCTGGAGGTCCTGATGCACCTCGGGCTGGCCCTCAACCGGCTGCCCTGGGTGGCGATGGTGATCATGTTCGGCTTCGGCGCCTACTCGTTCGTCTGGGGCACCGTCTCGCAGACCGTGCGGCAGCGCGCCGTACCCACGGAGTACCAGGGCCGGGTCGGCAGCGTCTATCTCGTCGGCGTCTTCGGCGGCCTCGTGATCGGTCAGGCGCTCGGCGGCCTGATCGCCGACCGGTGGGGTCTGGCTGCGCCGTTCTGGTTCGCCTTCGTCGGCTCGGCGATCACCCTTGCCCTGGTCTGGCGGTCGGTGGGCCACATCGCGCACGCCGACCAGATGCTGGAAGAAACCATCACTTCCTGAGGCTCTGCCGGACATCTGCCACCCCTGCGGGTGTGTTTGCAAGAAGTTGCGTTGCAAAGAGTTGTCCCACACAACCATCGACTTTGGCTCAGCGGTGGGGCAGAGTCCGTCCCGGGTCGGGGGCGGCAGACCGCTGCCACGGGGAACGGCCAACACTCCAGGAGTCATCACTCGTGAGCAAGAGATACTTCGCCGCCATTCTCGGTGCGGGAGCCCTCGTCGTCAGCGCGCTGACGGCCGGCGTCCCGGGCGCCGACGCGGCCGGGCCCCGGCTGACCCACTTCAGCGGCCTGCACGCCCAGCGGGTGTGCGCCAAGCCGACCCCCGGTCACGCGGCCTGCCTGTCGAAGGTCCTGGTCAACAGCAAGGGCGCCATCCCGATGGCGACCGCGCCGTTGGCCTCCGCCCTGGACCCGACGCAGCTGCGTACGGCGTACAACCTGAACGGCACGAGCGGCGGCGGCCGCACCGTTGCCATCGTGGACGCCTACGGCTACACCAACCTCGAGCGTGACCTCAGCATCTACCGCTCGACGTACAACCTGCCGGCGTGCACCACGGCCAACGGCTGCCTCAAGATCGTCAATCAGACCGGCGGTAGCAGCCTGCCACGTGTCGACGTCGGCTGGTCGCAGGAGCAGGCGCTCGACGTGGACGCCGTCTCGGCGACCTGCCCCGACTGCAAGATCCTCGTGGTCCAGGCCAAGTCGGCATCTTTCGCCGATCTGGGCGCAGCGGTGAATCAGGCCGCCAGGACGTCCGGTGTCGTCGCGATCTCCAACAGCTACGGCGGTGGCGACGCTCCCGACACCACTTACGGCACGTACTACAATCACCCGGGCATCGCGGTGACCGCGTCGACCGGTGACAACGGCTACCAGGGCGGCTCGTACCCCGCCTCGTCGTCCTACGTGACGGCCGTCGGTGGCACCACGCTGAAGATGAGCGGCACCAGCCGGGTCAGCGAGACCGTCTGGAACGGAGCCGGTTCGGGCTGCTCGACCTACAACGTCGCGCTCGCCGCGGCGGCGGGCTCCAGCACCGGCTGTGCGAAGCGCGCCATGGCCGATGTCTCGGCCGCTGCCGACCCCAACACCGGTGGCCTGAGCGTGTATGCGCCCACGAGCCGGACGGCCTCGTCGTGGTCGCAGTACGGCGGCACCAGCGAGTCGGCGCCGATCATCGCATCGGTCTACGCGCTGTCGGGGAACACGGCGGGCTACGCCAACGCCATTCCGTACAGCCACACCAGCAGCCTCAACGACATCACCAGCGGAAGCAACGGCACCTGCCCCACCACCCAGTGGTGCACTGCCCGTAGCGGCTGGGACGGTCCGACGGGTCTCGGCACGCCGAACGGCACCGGTGCGTTCTGACCGGTAGCACGAACACCACGACGGGGTCGCCCGTCCGGGCGGCCCCTTCGTCGTCCGTGGGAGGGGTGAGGCCGTCCCACCGCGCAGCCTCGCC
>JAWWPM010000541.1:0-2845 GCA_033854915.1 Nocardioidaceae bacterium | reverse complement strand
TGGTCGGCGTCGGGCGTCGCCCCCGCGATCGGAGCCTGGGCCGCGGGGGCGGCGACGGGTACGGTCGCGGTGAGGACCCGGGTCGGCGCGGGGTCGCTCAGCCCGGCTGCGGGCACGGCGTGGGGCGCGTCGGCTGCCGCCCGGATCGCCGCCGCGAACGCCGTGCCGTCGGCGTAGCGATCCGCGGGGTCCTTGGCCAGGGCACGGCGTACGACGGCAGCCAGGGCTGGCGGCACCGTGTCGGGCAGCTCGGGCACCGGCTCGCGCAGGTGGGCCAGCGCGGTGGCGACCGCGGACTCCGCGACGAACGGGCGGCGGCCGACCAGGCACTCGAACGCGACCGCGCCCAGGGAGTAGACGTCGGACGCCGGCGTGGCGGGCTTGCCCTCGGCCTGCTCGGGCGAGAGGTACTGCGGGGTGCCCATCACCTCGCCGGTGCGGGTCAGCGCCAGACCGTCGGCGGCACGGGCGATGCCGAAGTCGGTGATCTTGACTCGCCGGTCGGGCGTCACCAGGAGGTTGCCGGGCTTCACGTCGCGATGCACGATCCCCTGTGCGTGCGCGGCTCCGATGGCGTCACCGACGGAGGCCAGCAGGGCGGTGGCGGCCGCGGGATCCATCGGCTCGCCGGAGCGCACGAGGGCCGACAGCGGCTGCCCGTCGACGTACTCCATCACGAGGTACGGCGCGTGCTCGTGGTCGCCGCTGCCGAAGTCGAAGACCTGGGCCACACCGGGGTGCCGCAACGCGGCGGCGTGCCGGGCCTCGACCTCGAAGCGCGAGCGGAAGACCGCGTCGTCCGCGTGCTCCTGCTTGAGCAGCTTGACCGCCACCACCCGGTCGAGCACCGTGTCGGTGGCACGCCAGACCTCGCCCATCCCACCGGTGGCGATCCGGTCGTCGAGGCGATAGCGCTCCGCTGCGTCGGCGTACGGCGCGGTCTGGTCAGCCATGGGACTTCAGCACCGCCTCCATGACCGCCTTGGCGATCGTGCCGCCGAGCGTCCCGCCGTGGATCTCGTCGGTGGGCAGGTCGACGTGCTGGATCATCACCGCGACGGCGACCTTGGCGGCCGGCCCGTCGGGTGCCGTCGAGGCCGGCGCGAACGACGTGAACCAGGCGTACGGCGGGACCTCGCTGCCGTCGGGGTTGGTCAGCCCGCTCTGTGCGGTGCCGGTCTTGCCGGCCACCACGACGCCGGGAATCGCCGCCGGGGTCGCGGTGCCGTGCTGCACCACGCCCACCATCAGCTTGGTCACCTCGCTGGCGGTGGTCCGCGAGATCGCCTGGCTCAGCTCCTCGGAGTGGCCGGGCACGAGCGGCTCCTGCGAGGGCGACTGGAGCTCGTCGGTGAGGTAGGGCCGCATCACGACGCCGTGGTTGCCGATGCCGGCGGAGACCATCGCCATCTGCAGCGGCGTGGCCGTGACCGAGCCCTGGCCGAAGCCCGACAGGGCGGTGTTGGGGGCATCCATCCCGGCGGGGTACTGCGAGAGGACCTGGCCGGGCAGGTCCTGCAGGTAGGTCTGGTTGAAGCCGAATCCCTCGGCGGTGCTGTGCATGCCGCTGGCTCCGACGGCGACGGCCAGGGGCGCGAAGCTGGTGTTGCAGGAGAACTCCATGGCCTGCAGGAGCGGGATCTTGCCGGTGCCGCAGTTCGCGACCTCGTTGTGCACGACGCTGGTCGACTGCGGCAGCTGGTAGCTCGGGCCGCCGGGCACCAGCGAGGTCGAGGTGTAGCTGCCGCTCTGGATGGCCGCCGACGCGGTCACGATCTTGAAGGTCGACCCCGGAGCGAGCCTGGTCTGCACGGCCCGGTTGAGCAGGGGGTCGCCCGGTGCCTTCGAGAGCTGCGTCGCATAGGCGCTGGCCGCCTTGAAGTCGTGGGTGGCCAGCTTGTTGGGGTTGTAGGTCGGCAGCGACACCATCGCCAGGATCTTGCCGGTGCTGGGCTCGATCGCGACCACGGAGCCCTCGACGCCCGGGCCCAGCGCCTTCAGCCCGTCGTACGCCGCCTTCTGCGCGGCCGGGTTGATCGTCAGCACGACGTTGCCGCCCTTGCTGGCGTTGCCGTTGACCAGGTCGACCAGGCGGTTGACGAACAGCCGGTCGTCCTCGCCGGACAGGAAGTTGTTGTCCTGGCGCTCGATGCCGGTCTCGTTGCCGAAGGTGTACCAACCGGTGATCGGGGCGTACATGAACGGCTGCTTGTAGACGCGCTGGTACTTGTACTGGTCGTTGGAGTCCACGCTCTGCGCGATCGGCTGGCCGCCCACGAAGATGGCGCCGCGGTCGCGGCTGAACGTTGCGGTGGCCACGCGGCCGTTGCCGATCCGGTCGTTGAGCGCGCTCGCGTGGTAGTACTGCAGATAGGTCGCGTTGAGGGCCAGCGCCAGGAACAGCAGCAGGCAGAAGATCGCGACGGTGCGGATCGGCTTGTTCATAGTCTGACCACCTGGGTGGTCTCCATGTCGTTGTCGTCGGGCACCGACAGGTCGGGTGGTGGCCGACGGGCGGAGTCGGAGATCCGCAGCAGGAGCGCGACGATCACCCAGTTCGCGACCAGCGACGAACCGCCGTACGACAGGAACGGCGTGGTCAGACCGGTCAGCGGGATCAGGTGGGTGACGCCGCCGATGACCACGAAGACCTGCAGGGCCAGCGCGCCACCGAGCCCGGTGGCCAGCAGCTTGCCGATGTCGTCGCGGCTGATCAGGGCCGCGCGGAAGGCGCGCTCGACGATGAGCCCGTAGAGCAGGATCACCGCGATCGACCCGGTCAGCCCGAGCTCCTCGCCGATCGACCCGAAGATGAAGTCGCTCTGTGCGAACGGGATGCGCCACG
>JAWWPM010000540.1:0-4053 GCA_033854915.1 Nocardioidaceae bacterium | reverse complement strand
CGGGTACTCGCGCCGGAAGCTGGTCCGCTGGTCCTCGGGCACCTGCTGCCGGCACAGGCTGCGTGACCCGTCGGCGCCGACCAGGTAGTCGCAGCGCACCTCCTGCGCCTCGCCTGCGGCGTCGGTGAACCGGACCACAGGCGACTCCGAGGTCAGGTCCGCGACACTCACGTCCGTGGCCCCGAACCGGACGTCGCCGGCGTCCCGGTCGCGGGCGTCGGCGAGGTCGAGGAAGACGTCGGTCTGCGGGTAGAGCCAGACCGACGCCCCGACCAGGGCCTGGAAGTCGATCCGGTGGGACTCGCCACCGAAGCGCAGCGCGGTGCCCGGGTGCTCGTGGCCCTCGGTCAGCACCCGGTCGGACACCCCCGACTCGACGAGCAGCCGGACGCTGTCGCGCTCGAGGATGCCGGCGCGGACGGTCTGCTCGATCTCCAGCCGGCTGCGGTTGTCGACGACGACGCTCTCGATCCCGGCCCGGTGCAGCAGGTGGGACAGCATCAGGCCGGCGGGTCCGCCGCCGACGATGCCGACCGTGGTCCGGGTGGTCATGCCCGCTCCAGAGGTACGTCGAGGCGCGCGGCCAGCTCGTCGTACGACGTGCCGAAGGACTCGACCACGCGTGCGCCGTCGGGACCCACGTCGAAGATCGCGTGGTCGGTGAACACGCGGGTCACGCAGCCGACGCCGGTCAGCGGGTAGCTGCACTCACGGACCAGCTTGGGGGTGCCGTCCCGCGCGAAGAGGGTCATCATCACGAACACCCGCTTGGCGCCGATCGCGAGGTCCATGGCGCCGCCGACCGCTGGGATCGCGTCGGGCTCGCCGGTGTGCCAGTTGGCCAGGTCGCCGGTCGCGGAGACCTGGAACGCGCCGAGCACGCAGACGTCGAGGTGGCCGCCGCGCATCATCGCGAACGAGTCAGCGTGGTGGAAGTACGACGCCCCGGGCAGCTCGGTGACCGGCTGCTTGCCGGCGTTGGTCAGGTCGGGGTCGATGTCGGCACCCTGCGCGAGCGGGCCCATCCCGAGCATCCCGTTCTCGGTGTGCAGCACCACCCCGGAGCCGGGTCGGAGGTGGTCGGCGACGGTGGTCGGCTGGCCGATCCCGAGGTTCACGTACGACCCGTCGGGGATGTCCCGGGCGACCAGCGCCGCCATCTCCTGCTTCGACAGGCTCATGCCAGCACCACCCGGTCGACGTAGATGCCCGGCGTGACGACGGCCTCCGGGTCGAGCTCGCCGGTGGCCACCACCTCGGAGACCTGGGCGATGACGGTGGTGGCGGCCGTCGCCATCACCGGTCCGAAGTTGCGGGCCGTCTTCCGGTAGACGAGGTTGCCCATCCGGTCGGCCCGGTGCGCGCCGATCAGCGCGACGTCGCCCTTGATCGGGTGCTCCAGCACGTAGTCGCGACCGTCGATGGTGCGGGTCTCCCGGCCCTCCGCCAGCGGGGTGCCGACCCCGGTCGGGCCGTAGAACGCGCCGATCCCGGCGCCCGCCGCCCGCATCCGCTCGGCGAGGTTGCCCTGCGGCACCACCTCGAGCTCGATCGCGCCGGAGCGGTAGAGACCGTCGAAGACCCAGGAGTCGCTCTGCCGCGGGAACGAGCAGACCATCCTGCGCACCCGGCCCTTCGCGAGCAGCGCGGCCAGTCCGGTGTCGCCGTTGCCGGCGTTGTTGGAGACCACCGTGAGGTCGGTGGCGCCGTGCCGGATCAACGCGTCGATCAGGGCGACCGGCATCCCGGCCATCCCGAACCCGCCCACCAGCACGGTCGATCCGTCCGCGATGCCGGCCACCGCCTCGTCGGGGTCGGCGCAGACGATCACGACACGTTCTCCAGCACCACCGCGAGTGCCTGGCCGACGCCGATGCAGATCGCGGCAACGCCCCAGCGCTCGCCGGACTCCTGGAGCCGGTGAGCGAGGGTGCCGGCGATCCGGGCGCCGGACGCCCCGAGCGGGTGGCCGATCGCGATCGCACCGCCCTTGGCGTTCACGATCGCCGGGTCGATGCCCCAGGTGTCGACGCAGGCCAGCGACTGCACCGCGAACGCCTCGTTGAGCTCCACCGCGGACACGTCCGCCCAGGTGATGCCGGCCGCCTTGAGCGCCTTGTCGGCGGCCTCGACCGGCGCCACCCCGAACCGCTGCGGCTCGGTGGCGTGCACCCCGCGGCCCGCGACGCGGGCGATCGGCGACAGGCCGATCCGGCCGGCGGCGGACTCGGAGCCGACCAGCAGCGCGGACGCGCCGTCGTTGAGCGGTGAGGCGTTGCCCGGGGTGATCGTGCCGTCGGGTCGGAACGCCGGCTTCAGCGCGGCCAGCCCCTCGGGCGTGCTGCCGGCCCTGATGCCCTCGTCGCGGGCCAGGTCGACGCCCGGAACCGCGACCACGAGGCCGTCGTAGAACCCCTCGGTCCAGGCCGCGTCGGCGAGGTCGTGGGAGCGTGCCGCGAACACGTCCTGTCGGTCCCGGTCGATGCCGTACTCCTCGGCGATCTGCTCGTTGGCCTCCCCGAGGGACACCGTCCACTCGGCCGGCATCCGCGCGTTGACCAGCCGCCAGCCGAGGGTCGTCGAGACCGCCTCGACGTTGCCGGCCGGGAACGCCCGCGACGGCTTCGGGAGCACCCACGGCGCCCGCGTCATCGACTCCACCCCGCCGGCCACGGCGACGTCGGCGTCACCGGACTCGATCGTCCGGGAGGCGATCATCAGCGCGTCGAGGCTGGAGCCGCAGAGCCGGTTGACGGTGTTGGCCGGGACACTGACCGGCAGTCCCGCGAGCAGCACCGCCATCCGGCCGACGTTGCGGTTGTCCTCGCCGGCCCCGTTGGCGTTGCCCCAGGTGACGTCGTCGATGGTGGCCGGATCGAGCCCGGGCGCCTGGGCGAGCACCCCGGTGAGGGCGGTCGCGGCCAGGTCGTCGGGGCGTACGCCGGCCAGTGCGCCGCCGAACCTGCCGAACGGCGTGCGGGCGGCGGCGTACAGGAAGGCGGCGGTCATGATGGCTCCTCTGGCTCCTGGAGCACGGCCTGTGCGATCCGGAACGCTGTGTTGGCGGCGGGGACCCCGCAGTAGACGGCGGACTGCAGCAGGACCTCCTTGATCTCGTCGTCGCTGAGCCCGTTGCGCCGGGCGGCGCGCAGGTGCAGTGCGAGCTCCTCGTCGTGGCCGAGCGCGACCAGGGCGGTCAGCGTGATCATCGAGCGGCTGCGCCGGTCGAGGCCGGGTCGCGTCCACACCGAGCCCCACGCGTAGTCGGTGATCAGCTCCTGGAAGTCGCGCGTGAAGTCGGTGATGGCCGCCGTGGCACGGTCGACGTGGGCGTCGCCCAGCACCTCCCGACGTACCGCGTCGCCGGCCGCACGGACCGCCGACGGCGGCGCGGCCGGGTCCTCCAGCGGCTGGCCGGTCAGGTGCCGGGTGACCAGGTCGGCGACCCGATCGGGCGCCTCTGCCGGCGGCAGGTGGGCGACGCCGGGCAGCTCGACCAGCCGGCCGTCGCGGACCCCGGTCGCGATCTCCGCGAGCCCGGTCGTCGGGGTGACCCCGTCCTCGGCGCCCGCGACCGCGAGCACGGGGGTGGTGACCCGGCCCAGCCGGTCGCGCACGTCGTACGTCGCCAGCGCGTCACAGGTCTGGGCGTAGCCCTCGGAGTCGGCCTCGCTCAGTGCGTGCAGCAGCGCGGACACCACCTCGGGCTCGCGCTCGACGAACCCAGGCGCGAACCAGCGCTCGGCCGAGCCGGCGACCATGACCGGCGTGCCCGAGGTACGCACGGTGGCTGCGCGCTCCGCCCACCCGTCGGGGGTGCCGATCGTGGCCCCGGTGGCGAGCAGCACCGCTGCCTCGACCCGCTGAGGTGCGGCCAGCACCAGCTCCAGGCCGACGGCGCCGCCCACGGACTCGCCGGCGTAGCAGAACGGCGTGCCCTGGAGCCCACGCTCGGCGAGCATGTCGTCGACCAGCGCGAGCACGGCCGCGGCCAGGTCGGCGATCGTGAACGGGTCCCCGACCGAGGTGTTGGTGCCGTGCCCGGGCAGGTCC
>JAWWPM010000539.1:0-7062 GCA_033854915.1 Nocardioidaceae bacterium | reverse complement strand
CCAGGTCGCGGCGTCCAGCTCGACCACGGCGGGCGGGGTGCCGCGCGTGTGTCGCACCCCCGGGACCGCCTGCACCGCGGCGTAGGGCGGCACCCGGACCTCGACGGAGGCGCCCGGCGCCCGATCGGAGAGCACCGCGAGGAAGTGCTTGACCAGCAGCCGGGTCTGCTCGCCGCTGCGCTCGCCCGCGGCGAGGGCGGCCGTCACCTCGGCGGCAGCAGCGGGCCGGAGACGGGCGGGCACGAGCCCATCACACCACGCGCCGCCGACCGCTCAGGCGCCGGTCCGCTGCGGATGTGGCTGGAGGATCGAGAAGAAGAGGTGGGTCGTCCGGCCGTCGTCGAGCGCGGCCCCGCGCTGCTTGTCGGCCCACCGGTCGAGTACGGCGTCGAGCTCGTCGGCCAGCTCCCGGGCCTCGTCGCGGGTCAGCCGGATCGGCTGCTCGGTGATCGCCCGGAAGGTGCCGGGGGTCTCGTCGAGGGCGTAGGCCGCATCGACGATCTCGTGTGCCCAGGCTCCGGCCGAGCGCTGCCAGACCTTCACCGCGGCCGCGCCGCCGGGAGAGCCCTTGATGTCCTTCAGGTCGAGCCGGACCCGGCTCTCGTCGACCAGCCGCCAGACCCGGTCGCGTCTGTCGCGTGCCTCCTCGGGGGCCGGCTCGACCAGGCCGTACTTGGCCAGCTGACGCAGGTGGAAGCTGGCCTGGTTGGCCGGGATGTCGAGCAGCCGGGCCACGTCGGCAGCGCGGAGGGGGCCGGCCGCCTCGAACTCGTGCAGGATCCGGCTCCGGGCCGGATGCGCGATCGCGCGCAGGATCCGGGGGTCGTGGCGCATCCGCGGGTCGGGCTCGGACGTCATGGACCCCATCATGCCACATTCGCACGTAGTCTTGCGCAATAGATCTTGCGCATCATATGGTGCGGAATATGACCGGCTATCGGGAGCTCGCCCGCAATCGCGACTTCACCACGCTCTGGATCGGCGAGACCGTCAACGAGCTCGGCTCGACGATGTCGATGTTCGTCTTCCCGCTCCTCGGCTACCACCTCACCGGATCGAGCGTCGTCGCCGCCCTGCTGGAGGCCGCCGGGCTGCTCGGCCTGTGCGCCACCCTGCTGCCGGCCGGCGTCATCGCCGACCGCGCGGACCGGCAGAAGCTGATGCTCGGCGCCAGCCTGAGCGGTGTGCTCCTCTACGGCTCGCTCGTCGTCGCCGGCGTCCTGGGCGCGCTCACGGTTCCGCACCTGATGGTGGTCGCGCTGCTCACCGGCATCGCCAGCGGCATCTTCCAACCCGCGCAGAGTGCCGCGATCCGGGCCGTGGTCGCCACCGAGGACCTCTCCACCGCCCTCAGCCAGAACCAGGCGCGCCAGCACATCGCGTCGCTCCTCGGTCCACCGCTCGGCGGTGCCGTGTACGCCGTACGCGCCTGGGCGCCGTTCGCCATCGACACCGTGACCTTCGCCGTGTCCTGCCTGACCGTGAGCCGGATCCGGACCGATCTGCGGCCGCCGCGGGCGGAGGGCGAGCAGCCGCGGCTGCGGGCGCAGCTGGTGCAGGGCCTGCGCTTCACCTGGGACAGCCGGTTCTTCCGGACCCTGATGTTCTTCTCCGCGTCGACCAACCTGCTGGTCAACGGCGTCTTCTTCGTGGTGCTGCTGCGGCTGATCCGCGAGCACTACCCGGCGGCCCAGATCGGCCTGGTCTCCACCGCCGCCGGGGTGGGCGGGATCCTCGGCGCCATCGCCGCGCCGTACATCATCGAGCGCGCCCGCACCGGCTGGCTGACGGTGAGCATCGCGTGGATGTGCTCCCTGCCCCTGATCCCCCTCATCTGGTGGTCGACTCCGTGGGCGGCCTGCACGGCGGTGTTCCTCCTGCTGCTGCTCAACCCGGCCGGCAACGCCGGCATCGGCGCCTATCGCGTCGCCCACACTCCCGACGAGCTCCAGGGGCGCGTCGGCTCGGCCATGCAGTTCACCTCGATGTCGGTGATGCCGCTGGCGCCGCTGATGGGTGCCTGGCTGCTGACCTGGCTGGGCGGCGACCGCGCGGTGCTGGTGCTGGTGGTCCTGACCTTGTTCGTCGCCCTGGCGGCCACCCTGAGCCGCAGCATCCGGTCGGTGCCCCGCCCGGCCCAGTGGCGCGCCGACCTCGAGCGCAGCACCCGCCGCCTCCCGGCCGAGGAGACCCCGATCCCGGGATAGTCCGTGACGAAACGCAGGCCTTTGAACCCTTTCCACCTGCCGATCGTCACGGACTATCCCGTCAGTCCCAGTTGCCGGAGCGGCCGCGCTTGGTCTGCGAGCGCTGCTTCTTCTGGTCGAGCCGCCGCTGCTTGGCCCGGCGCGAGGGCTTGGTCGGTCTCCGCGGGCGTGGCGGTGGGGCGGCGGCCGCGGTGAGGACCTCGGCCATCCGGTCGCGCGCCGTACGACGGTTGGCCAGCTGGTTGCGGTGCTCGGACGAGGCGAGGGTCAGGACACCGTCGGTCAGCCGGCCCTCGAGCCGGGCCAGCATCCGGGCCCGGGTGGCCGCCGGCAGCGAGGGCGAGGCGGCCACGTCGAAGGACAGCTCGACCCGCGAGTCCGCGGTGTTGACGCCCTGGCCGCCGGGCCCCGAGGAGCGGGAGAACCGCTCGGACAGCTCCCGCTCGGGGATCACCACCGTCCGCCCGATCCGCAGCCCGTCGGTGACCATGGTCAGAGCCCGGCCAGGATGGTGAGGGTCTGCCGCCACGCGTCCGACTCGGGGTCGATCACCGCGAAGTGGTCGCCCGCGACCTCGGTCAGCTCGGCCACCGCCCCGGCGGCGGTGGCGGCCGCGACGTAGTCGCGGGACTGGCTGATCGGCACGGTCGTGTCCCCGGTGCCGTGGATGCAGTGCACCGGGATGTCGAGCGGTACCTGCCGGATCGGGTCGAGGCGCGCGTCGTCCGCGCCCGGCCGGTGGCCGCGGAACGCGCCGCCCGCGCCGCCGCCGAGGTTCTTCTCGAACGCCGCGTCCAGGTCGAGGACGCCGGCCTGCGAGACCACGCCGGTCAGGTCGACCTTGGTCCGCCAGCGCGGGAAGCGGCCCCGCGAGGCCGCCCAGGTCACCAGGTGGCCACCTGCCGAGTGACCCAGCCCCAGCACCCGGGCCAGGTCGAGGCCCTGCTCGTGCAGCGCGTCGATCGCGGCGGCCACGTCGTCGAACGTCGCGGGGTCGCCGCCGCCGTTGCCGACCCGGCGGTACTCGATGTTCCAGGCCGCCCAGCCGTGCTCGGCCAGGCTCGCCGCGATCGGCCGGCCGTACTCGATGTCGTACGCCGCCTTCCAGAAGCCGCCGTGCACGACGACCACGACACCCTTCGGCTCACCCGCGGGCCTCGTGAGCTCCACGAACTGCGCCCGGTCGTCGCCGTACGCGATCCGCTTGGCGCCCGCGGGCCGCTTCGGGAGGGTCACCGGGCGAGTCTGGCAGCCGGAGGTCAGGCCCGCGACCGTCCCGGCGCCGAGGAGTGCGAGCAGGGTCCGGCGTTCCATGGAGGTGGTTCGGAGCGGGCGGGCGAGGCGGGTGGTGGATCAGCCGCCGAACGCGGCGTGCAGCGTGCCGCGCCAGGCGGCGGACAGCTCGTCGAGAGGGATGTCGAAGCGGTCGGTGACGACCAGTGAGCTGCCGCCGGTGCGGCCGATCTCGCCGGCGGGTACGCCGAGGCTGGCCGCCATGGTCAGGAACGACTCGAGCGTGCCGGCCTCCACGGTGACGACGGCCCGGGCCGCCGACTCGGAGAACAGCCCGACGAACGGGTCGCCCAGCAGCGAGACGGTGGCACCGACGCCGTGCCGCAGGCACGACTCGACCAGGGTCTGGGCGAGGCCGCCGTCGGACATGTCGTGGGCGCTGGTGAGGTACCCCCCACGGCCGGCCTCGACCAGCAGCCGGGCCAGGTTGGCCTCCGCCCACAGGTCGACCTGCGGCGGCAGGCCGCCGAGGTGGTCGTGCACGACGTGGGCCCACTCCGAGCCGGACAGCTCCTCGCGGGTCTGGCCGAGGTGGACGATCACCTGGTCGGGCGCGACGAACCCGGTCGGGGTACGCCGTCGTACGTCGTCGATGACGCCGAGCACCGCGACCACCGGGGTCGGCAGGATGGCGGTGGTGCCGGTCTGGTTGTAGAGCGACACGTTGCCGCCGGTGACCGGGATGCCGAGGGTGAGGCAGGCGTCCTTGAGTCCGCGGCAGGCCTCCGCGAACTGCCACATCACGTCGGGGTCCTCGGGCGAGCCGAAGTTGAGGCAGTCCGAGATCGCCAGCGGCGTCGCGCCGGCACAGGCGACGTTGCGGTAGGCCTCGGCCAGCGCGAGCTGGGCACCCGCGTAGGGGTCGAGCTTGCAGTAGCGGCCGTTGCCGTCCGTGGCCACCGCGACCCCGAGGTGGGTGCCGTCGTCGACGCGGACCATCCCGGCGTCCGACGGCTGGGCCAGCACCGTGTTGCCCTGCACGTAGCGGTCGTACTGGTCGGTGATCCACGACTTGTCACACAGGTTGGGCGAGGCTGTCATCCGGAGCACGGTCTGGCGCAGGTCATCCTCGGACGCCGGCCGCGGGAGGTCCTCGGCGGCGTCGGCCTGGAGGTCGTCCTGCCAGGCGGGACGGGCGAAGGGACGCTCGTAGGTCGGCCCGTCGTGCGCCACCGATCGCGGGGGTACGTCGACCACGGTCTCGCCGTGCCACTCGATCTCGAGGCGGCCGGTCTCGGTGACCTCACCGATGTCGACGGCCTCGACGTCCCACTTCGCGCAGATGGCGAGGAACCGCTCGACGTCGTCGGGCTCGACGACGGCCATCATCCGCTCCTGCGACTCGCTCATCAGGATCTCCTCGGGCACCAGGCTCGAGTCGCGCAGCGGCACCAGGTCGAGGGAGACGCGCATGCCGCCGTCGCCCGCGCTGGCCAGCTCGCTCGTGGCGCAGGACAGGCCGGCGCCGCCGAGGTCCTGGATGCCGGCGACCACTCCGGCCGCGAACAGCTCGAGCGTGCACTCGATGAGGAGCTTCTCCATGAAGGGGTCGCCGACCTGCACACTCGGGCGCTTCGTCGGGCCGGTGCTGGTGAACGTCTCGGACGCCAGCACACTCACGCCGCCGATGCCGTCGCCGCCGGTGCGCGCGCCGTACAGGAGGACGCGGTTGCCGTCACCCGACGCCTTGGCCAGGTGGAGGTCCTCGTGCCGGAGGACGCCGACGCACAGCGCGTTGACCAGCGGGTTGCCGGCGTACGACGCGTCGAAGACCGCCTCGCCGCCGATGTTGGGCAGACCGAGGCAGTTTCCGTAGCCGCCGACCCCCGCGACGATCCCGGGCAGCACGCGGTGGGTGTCGTCGGCCTCGAGCGGGCCGAAGCGGAGCGGGTCCATCACCGCGACCGGTCGGGCACCCATGGCCAGGATGTCGCGGACGATGCCCCCGACGCCGGTCGCGGCACCCTGGTAGGGCTCGACGTACGACGGGTGGTTGTGCGACTCGATCTTGAACGTGACGGCGTACCCCTGCCCGATGTCGAGGACGCCGGCGTTCTCGCCGATGCCGGCCAGCATCTTGCCGACGGGCGTCTCCTGGGCGATCTCGCCGAACTGCTTGAGGTGCACCTTGGAGGACTTGTAGGAGCAGTGCTCGCTCCACATCACCGAGTACATCGCGAGCTCGCTGCTCGTCGGGCGGCGGCCGAGGATCTCGCGGATCCGGAGGTACTCGTCCTCCTTCAGCCCGAGCTCGGCCCAGGGCTGGTCACGGTCGGGATCCGTGGCCGCGACGGCGACGGTGTCGAGGGTCTGCGGCACGGCGCCAATCTACCGGCGCCACGCCGGCCGGCCTGCGCAGGCTCGTCGGCGAGACGGGGGCTCGTCGATTCCCCCGCCTGAGCGGGGGAGTTGGTGCTTGTGGGGGGCTGCAACCCCCCACGAGCGTCAGGAAACCCCAACAACCCCTCGGCCTCATCCGCCCAGGCACTCAGGCCGTTGCGACTCCGGCGATCTGGGGGTTGAAGGGCAGGAACGGCGACCGGAGCCGGTAGCTCTCGATGTCGACGCGGCCGAACCCCGCGGCCCGGACCAGCCCGGCGAGGTCGCGCTCGCACGAGCAACCCTCGAAGCACCAGCCCCACGGTCCGCGGACCAGTCGCTGGAGCCTTCGCAGCGGCGTGCCCTCCGCGGCGGCGACGTGCTCGACGAACACGAAGCGGCCGCCCGGGCGCAGGACCCGTCGCACCTCGCTGAGCACCCGGCCGGGATCGGACACGCTGCACAGCACCAGGCTGCTGATCACGACGTCGGCGCTGGCGTCGGGCAGCTGCGTCTGCTCGGCCGGGACCGGCCGGAGGTCGAGGCGTACGCCGTGGCGCCCGGCCGCGCGGCGGAGCCGCCGGTGCATCGCCGGGTTGGGCTCGACGGCGATCAGCTTCGAGCCGCGGGCCAGGTAGCGCAGGTTGGCCCCGACCCCGGCGCCGAGCTCGACGACGGTGTCCGGGAGGTCGGCGTAGACCCGCCGCTTGTGCGGGCGCAGGAGCCGGTCGAACATGCCGCCGGCGGCCCAGAAGAAGGCGGCGTTCATCGGTCCGCGGACCGGGTGGGCGTGGAACAGGCTGTCGGTCATCGACCGAGCGTGACGGGCCGACCTTTCAGGTCGCTGTCGTGCCCTCGCCAGCGGGCAGAGGCTCCAGGCACCACGCCACGATCGTCTCGGCGACCTCGGCCGCGTGCCGGGCCGGCGGCAGGTGGTAGGCGCCTTCGAGCACCTGGAGTCGGGCACCGGCGATCCCGTCGGCCACCTGCCGGCCACCGGAGATCGGCACCGCCGGGTCGTCTGCGTAGTGGAGGACCAGGGTCGGCTGTCGGACTCCGGCCAGGAGGCCCGACACGTCGGCGTCGTACATCTGCGCGAGGAAGCCGGCCGCGACCTCGGCACCGGCCACCTGTCGCTGGAAGCGCGCGAAGCCCACCTCGTCGTAGCGGTCCGGCATCAGGAGGTTGGCGAGCACGCGGGAGCCCACTCCCCAGCTGGAGCGGACCAGGCTCAGCATGGCCT
>JAWWPM010000538.1:0-10858 GCA_033854915.1 Nocardioidaceae bacterium | reverse complement strand
ATCCTCGACACCGAGGACGTGCAGGCAGCCGCCGACACCGCCTGGGAGACCCGGATCAGCAACACCGGACAGGCGTGCAACTCCAACAAGCGGATGATCGTGATGGACGACGTCTTCGACGGCTTCGTCACGCGGCTGACCGAGCACGCGAAGGACCTGCGTCCGGGCGACCCGACCGCCGAGGAGGAGGGCACCTTCGCGCCGCTGTCGTCGCGCCGCGCGGCCGAGATCCTCGCGGAGCAGGTGAACGACGCCGTCAGCAAGGGCGCCACCCTCCATGCGGGCGGTGTGCTCGAGGACGGCCCTGCGGCGTACTACTCGCCGGCCGTGCTGACCGGGGTCACCAAGGACATGCGCGCCTATCGCGAGGAGCTCTTCGGCCCGGTCGCGGTCGTCTACAAGGTCAGCTCCGACGACGAGGCGCTCGCCCTCGCGAACGACACGCAGTACGGCCTCGGCGGCGCGGTGTTCAGCACCGACACCGAGCGTGCGACCCGGATCGCCCAGCGCCTCGAGGTCGGCATGTCCAACGTGAACACCCCCGCCGGCGAGGGTGCGGAGGTGCCGTTCGGCGGCGTGAAGCGCAGCGGCTTCGGGCGCGAGCTCGGCCCGCTGGGCATGGACGAGTTCGTCAACAAGCGGATGTTCTACGTCGCGGACTGAGCAAGGTTCTGGAGCAGGCGCACCCGGCCGAGGTCGGGCTGCGCACCGAGTCGCGCGAAGGTGTCGGCAGCGTCGGCGAGCAGGGGGGTGCCTTCCTGGCCACGGTCCTGATCGCTCAGCCACCCGGCCAGGTCGAGCTGGGCCCGCGCGTGCCAGTAGGGGTAGGCCAGCTCGCGGAATGCGCTGACCGACGCGGCCAGGTCGTCCTCGGCGGATGCGTGGGAGCCACCTGCAGCGGCGGTCAGCGCCCGCAACCGCGTCAGCTGGGCACGCAGGTACGGCGGAACGTGGCCCGGCGGCGCGCCCTGCACCATGGCAAGCAGTGTCGTCGCGGCCTCGACCTCGCCTCCCGCCAGGGCGACCTCCACTGCCAGGGGCCACGCCAGCCGAAACTCGAGGCAGAGCATTCCCTTGGCCGGGAAGGCCCATCGGGCCACCCGCTCCAGGAGCTCGCGGGCCGGGTGAAGGTCGCCTCGTGCGAACGCCACGACACCTCTTGCCAGCTCCAGCCTGGCGCGGCGTTCGGGGTCCTCGGTGTCGGTGAGCGCCTCGACCGGCGCGAGATGTTCCTCGGCCTGCTCGAGCTCGCCACGCATCGTGAGCAGCAGCACGAGAACGAGCCTGCCTTCGGGCAGCCCTGCCGCTGCAGTGAGCCCCACTGCCTTCTGAGCGTAGTCCTCGGTCGTATCCCACTGTCCGAGAGAGAAGTGCAGCCACGCCAGGAAGACGGCACTCTCGGCCTGCATCAGAGCATCCCCCAGGCGCTTGCCCAGATTCATGGCGGACTGCAGCTGGCTCGCGGCCTCAGGGACGTCCGCGTGCGCCAGGAGGGCGCCCAGGTTGCAACACGCCAGGGCCTCCATGAAGGTGTCGTCCCACTCTCGCGCGAGGGCCAGCTCGGCTCGGAACGACGCGACGGCCTCCGCCACCCGATGCTCGCGGGTGAGCAGCTCCGCCCTGGTGTTGAACCCGGCCATGAGGGCATCGTGGTCGTCGAGGGCGGCCGCCAGCACCAGGCAGTTCTCGAGGTGTTCGACTATCGCTGCCCGGTCCGAGCCGATCACGATGCCGGCACTGGCCAGCACCGCGTGGAGCATCGGCAGGGCGTCCTGAGCGCCGTGACGCTCGAGGACCACCAGTGCGTCCTCCAGCTGTTGGAGGGTCAACTCGGGTTGGCCGAGAAAGTTGACACGGATCCAGCCCCCGCTGGCGACGAGGCGGGCCGCTGCAACCTCTCGCCCGGCTTCTCGGTGGGCGTTCGCAGCCGAGTCGAGAAGGGCGAGGGCGTCCGCGGGGCGGCCCGCCCGCTCGGCCATCATGGCCGCAGCTTCGATGTGTCGGGTGTGGGCCTCCTCGTCGACGGCGAGGTCTGCAGCCGTCTGGTAGTACTGCTCGGCGACCTCGGGGGACCCGACTGCAGCAGCTCGTGCTGCCGCCCGCTCGAAGGCCTGCTCGGTCTCGGTGCGTAGCTCGTCGGCTCCCGGGTCGGTGCCGGCCGCTCGGTAGGACTGGAGGAGGTGGGTGGCGATCAGCTCGGTCACGTCCAGGCCGTCCTGGGGGAAGGCGGTGCGCAGATGATCGGCGACCTCTCGATGGCGACGCTTGAGCTCACGCCGGGTCAGCGTGTCGTGGGCGACGGACCGCAGCATCGCCTGCACGAACATGTAGAGATCCCGATCCGGGACCAGGGGGTCCGAGCGGACGGCGAGGATCTCCTTGCGGACCAGCGTCCGCAGGAGGTCGTTCAACTCCTTCTCAGGTGCCTCGCTGACCGCAGAGACGGCCCCGCGCGGAAAGGTCTCACCCAGCACCGCCAGTCCCTTGACGAGCTCTCGCTCGACCGGTGGCAGCTCGTCCAGTCGGGCCGTGATCAGGGCCGTCAACGACGCAGGCACGTCGAGATCCCCGACAACGCCCTCGAGACGATGGGCGCCATCGCGGAAGACCACGAGATTGCGGTCCATCAGCGACCGAACGGTCTCCACGGCGTACAAGGGCACTCCGCCCGCATGCGCACTGATCCGGTCCTTGGTCTGGTCGGGCAACCCCGGCACCATCTCGTCGAGCATCTGCCGGATGGCGCTCTCGGGGAGAGGCTCGAGGTGGAGGTCGGAGGCGTTCGGCTGGTCGGCGAGCCATCCGGCACGGCGCTCGGCAAGCTCAGGACGCGTCAGCGCCATCAAGAAGAGGGGCACCCCTGCGGACCAGTCCAGCAGGTACTCCACGAAGTCGAGCAGGCCCGCGTCGGCCGAGTGCAGATCCTCGACCACCAGGACGACCGGGCGGACCATGGCGAGTCGCTCGAGGAAGAGTCGCCATCCCGCGAAGAGCTCCTCGCGCGAGAACTCCCGGTCCGCCGCCGCGACCAGCACCCCCAGCCGCGGCGCGACGAAGGCCCTCTCCTCGGCATCCAGGACCCACTGAGGCAGACCATCGGAGATCTTGCGCATAGCGACGTCGGCGGGATCGTCGTCGGAGATGTCGAACCTGAGGCGCATCATCTCGGCCAGCGCCCAGAACGCCACCCCGTCGCCGGACGACAGGCAGCGGGCGCGGTGCCAGAAGACTCCGCTGGCCAGGCCCTCGACATACGCCTCGAACTCCCAGGACAGTCGGGTCTTGCCGATCCCGGCCACGCCGGACACCGTCACCAGCCGGGTGCGGCCGTGCTCCGCGGCTGCGTGGAACAGCTCCTTGACCATGGCCAGCTCGCGGGCCCGACCGACGAACGTCGTCTCGAGCCTGTCGGGGCGCCGGAGCCCGCGCTCTCCTGCCATGACCCGCATCGCCCGCCACAGGGGGGCGGGCTCGGCGACTCCCTTGAGCGTGCGCGCACCGGCCGCACTGAAGGCCACGGTGGACTGGGTCGCGCGCATGGTCGTCTCGTCGACCAGCACGGTGCCGGGCTCTGCTTCCGACTGGACCCGGGCAGCCAGGTTCACCCGGTCACCCGCAACCAGGCCCTGCTCCACGCTGTCCCACGCCACCACGTGACCGGTGACCACTCCGGCGCGAGCGGTCAGCCCCGGCATGCCTCGACGGTCGCCGTACGCCGCGACGGCTTCGACGATCTCCAGACCGGCGCGCACACACCGGGCCGCGTCGTCCTCTCTCGAGGATCTGGAACCCCACGCCGCGACCACGGCATCGCCGATGAACTTCTCCACCCGCCCTCCGTGGCGGTCGACGATGGTGTCGGCTACCTCGAAGTAGCCCGTGAGGAGCTCGCGGACGTCCTCCGGGTCCCGGCCCTCGGTCATCGGTGTGTAGCCGACGAGATCGACGAAGATCACCGATGCCCAGCGCAGCTCGGGCACGGGCACGTGCTCCGGCCCGGCCGGCGCGGCCGTGACGCTGTCGACGGAGGTAGGTGCGGGACGGGCCGATGTCTCCCGGGCCGGTGACGACCGAGCCCCGCAGTGTCCGCAGAACAGCTGTCCGGCAGGGACCTCGCTCCCACAGGCGTCACAGGTCAGCGCAAGTCCGGAACCGCACTGTCCGCAGTAGCGGTTGGCCACGGCATTCACGGTCCCGCACGACTCGCAACGCATGGTTCCCTCCGATGTTGCCTGTCAGCGAGCGTAAACCGTGCAGGGTGCTCTGGCGACGGGATAGCGCGCGCCTACTGGCCTCCCTGTGAGGCCTAGCCTGAGGCGATGCGGATCGACGACGTACGCCGTCTGGACCTCGGCACCTTCGTGCGGCCAGCCGAGGAGACCGGCACCGGGCAGCCGCGGGTCGAGGCGGTCTACGGGTACGTCGTGCGGACCGGCGTCGGTGTGCTCCTGCTCGACACCGGCCTCGGTGCCGCCGACGAGGAGACCGAGGCGTGGTACCGCCCGCGTCGGGTGCCGATCGACGCTGCCCTGGCCGGCGCCGGGCTGACCGTCGACGAGGTGGGGCTGGTCGTCAACTGCCACCTGCACTTCGACCACATCGGCGCCAACCCGCGGTTCGCCGGGCGTCCGTTGTTCTGCCAGCGGGGCGAGCTCGCGACGGCGCGGGCCGGGGACTACACCTTCCCGGAGCTCGTCGACTTCGCCGGGAGCGCCTACGAGGTGCTCGACGGGGAGGCGGAGATCGCGCCGGGGGTGCACGTCGTACCGACGCCCGGGCACGTCGACGGGCACCAGTCGGTGGTGGTGGTCTGCGACGACGGCTCGGTCGTGCTGGCCGGCCAGGCGCACGACACCGCGTCGCAGTGGTCGGCGGACGTGCTGGCCCTCCGCGCGGCCGGGCTGGGGCACGGGCCGCCGCTGCCGGAGCCGAGCCCCTGGCTGGCTCGAGTGCTGGCCTTCGACCCGCGCCGCGTGGTCTTCGCCCATGACGCGGCGGTCTGGATGCCGCCGGGTAAGGCAGATGCCTGATGGCGGGGCCGCGGCTTACCGGCAGGTTCGCAGAGCAGGAAGCCCGAACCAGCAGAGGAGCCCGCGATGTACTTCATGACCAGTCCCGCCACGGCGATGACGATGGCGCTCGAGATGATGGACGAGGCAGCCCGCGAGGCACACGGTCGCACCCGTGGCCCCTCGGTGCGGGCCCGTCGGGCCGTGCGCCGTAGCGCACGTCGCGCCGCCACCGAGTCGGCCGAGCAGCCCGCGCGCCGCGGATGGCGCATCGCGCGCGCGTTCCACCTCGCCCACTGAGCGTTAGGAGGACCGGGGCGTCTCACCGGCGATCTCGCGGGCCCAGGCGGCGTGCTCGCGCCGGGCCCAGCGAAGTGGCACGCGGCCGGTACGGATCCCGGTCAGGGCGTGCGGGTCCCGCAGCGCCATCGTGATGTGGCCGACGACGAGCAGCCCGACGGCCAGCGCGAACCAGTCGTGGACGAAGGTCGCTCCGCTGCGCCAGGCGAGCGGGGTGAGGCGGGTGAAGTACATGACGACGCCGGAGAGCAGCAGGACCGCGATCGAGCCGGCGGAGAGGGAGGCGTTGACCTTCTGACCGGCGTTGAACTTCCCGACCTCGATGGTCCCATCGCGACGGTTCTTCGACCTCAGCCAGGCCCAGTCGCGGGGGGTGAAACGGTTCAGCCGCCGGGCGTCGTCGCGGTAGGACCTGGCGGCGAGACCGGCGAGCAGCGGCACCGGGAGTGCGAAGCCGGAGTAGACGTGGACCAGCTCGACGGCGTAGCGATGCCCGACCAGGACCGCCAGCGAGCCGTTGTAGAGGACGGCGGCGGTCAGGATGCAGGCGATCATGAAGAGGCCGGTCAGGCCGTGCACCCAGCGGACGGCCGTGCTGAAGCGGTCGACCTCGCCCTCAGGTGCGCTCATCGATGCTCCGGCCGTTCGAGGAGCCGACGAACCCGTCGACGTCGTACCCCCGATGCTCCCAGTAGCCCTCGACGACCTGGTCGGTCACGTCGATGCCGGAGAGCCACTTGATGCTCTTGTAGCCGTACATCGGGGCGACGTAGAGCCGGACCGGCCCGCCGTGGTCGTGGGTGACGTCGCCACCGAGCATCTTCAGGGCGACGATGCAGTCGGGGAGCCTGGCCTGGTCGAGGGTCAGGCTCTCGGTGTAGGTGCCGTCGAAGGAGAGCAGCCGCACCGCCTGCCCGGTGGCCTGCACCCCGGCCCTGTCCAGCAGGGACGAGAGACGCACGCCGCTCCAGTGGACCTGCGGCACGCGCCAGCCGGTGACGCACTGGAAGTCGCGGACCAGGTCGGTCTGCGGCATCGCCTGGAGGTCGGCGAAAGTGAGTGTCAGCGGGTGGTCGACGAGGCCGCCCACGCCGAGACGGTACGACGTGGCGTCGCGGGTCGGCACCCCGCCGGTCACGGAGTAGAAGCGGAAGGTGTCGCCCACGGGCAGCAGCGAGGTGAGCCCGGTCGGGTCGCGGAGCTGGATCGGGGCCAGGGCCGACGACACGGCGTTCTGGGCGCGGGTCCCGGTCACGATCCCGAGGGCGCCGAGCCCGAGCAGCCCGAGCGCGACCCGACGGCCGACGGGGGTCCCGCTGTCGTCACCGTCCTCGGGTCGGCTCATGCAGCCACGGTATCCGCCTGCCTCAACCGGGTAGTTTGGCTCGCATGAGCCGCACCCTGAAGCTGGTCATCGGTGTCGTCCTGATCCTCGTGGGCGTCGTGTGGACGTTGCAGGGCCTCGACGTGATGGGCGGGTCCGGGATGAGCGGCAACGCGTTCTGGGCCGTGGTCGGCCCGATCGTGGCCCTGGGCGGCGCCTACCTGGTCGTCCGCGCGGCGCGGACGCCGACCTCGCGTCAGGACAGCTGAGCGATGACCCGGGTCGCTGACGCGATCGGCTGGGTGGCCGACCGGCTGCCGGCGCTGCTGGAGGAGTACGACGTGCCGGCCGCGGGCGTGGCCGTCCTCGCCGTTGGCGAGGTCGCCGACATCGCCGCCGGCGTGCTGAGCCGTTCGACCGGCGTGGAGGCAACCGCCGACTCGGTGTTCCAGATCGGCTCGATCACCAAGCTCTGGACCAGCACGCTGGTGATGCAGCTGGTCGACGAGGGAGCGGTCGACCTCGACGCGCCGGTGCGCAGCTACCTGCCCGACTTCCGGATCGCCGACGAGAGCGCGGCCGCGCAGATCACCGTGCGCCACTTGCTGACCCACACGTCCGGCTTCGAGGGCGACATCTTCACCGACACCGGCCGCGGCGACGATGCGGTCGAGAAGTACCTCGGCGTGCTGCACGACGTACCCCAGCTGTTCCCGCCCGGCGACCTCTGGTCCTACAACAACGCCGGCTTCGTGGTGCTCGGCCGGCTCGTGGAGGTGCTGCGCGGGAAGCCGTACGACGTGTGCCTGCGCGAGCGGCTGGTCACACCGCTGGGCCTGACCCACGTCGCCGGCAGCCCCTACGAGGCGATCCTGTTCCGAGCCGCCGTCGGACACCTCGAGCCGGAGCCCGGCACCGGCTACGTGGCGGCTCCGGTCTGGGCGCTGGCGCGCTCCAACGCCCCGGCCGGCTCGATGCTGGCGATGAGCCCGCGCGACCTGCTCGGCTTCGCCCGGATGCATCTCGACGGCGGCCGCACCCCCGACGGCGCCCAGGTGCTGGCGCCGGGCACCTCTGCGCGGATGTGCGAGCTGCAGGTGACGCTGCCAGACCTCGGCAACCTCGCCAGCTCGTGGGGGCTCGGCTTCGAGCGCTGGGAGACCCCCGAGGGGCTGGTGATCGGCCACGACGGCGGCACGATCGGCCAGGTCGCGTTCCTGCGGATAGTCCCCGAGGCGGGCGTGGCCGTCGCGCTGCTGACCAACGGGGGCAGCTCGGTCTCGCTCTACAACGACGTGATGGGGCACCTGCTCGCCGAGCTGGCCGGCGTACACCTGCCCGCGCTGCCGGTGCCCCCGGCCGATCCCGAGCCGGTCGACGCCACCCGCTATCTGGGCACCTACTCCTGCGACGTCGGCGACATCATCGTCACCCAGGACGACGCCGGCCGGGTCTGGGCCGACGAGATCCCCCAGGGCGTGGCGATCGAGCTCGGCGACATCCAGCAGCGCTACGAGCTGGTGCGTTTGCGCGACGACACCCTGATCCGGCTCCAGCCGGAGCTCGGGATGTACCGCGTCTACGCCTTCCTCGGCGACGACGGCACCGGCCACTCGCGCTACGCCCACGTGGGGCGCGCGATCAGACGTGTCGGAGACTGATCGGATCGACCGGGGTACGTGACACCCCACAGGCGAAGGGAAACGCTGGCCGGGCGCGGCTCGGCGCGCGAGTCGTCCGAATGGACCGTCCGTTTCTCGGCCCAGGAGCCGGGCGACGTGGATGGTGTCCTATGCAGACGGCGTGGCTCGAGCCGCCGTCGGCGACTCATCGGCAGGTCGAGAAGATCGCCGACATCGTCCAGGGCGTCAGATTCGTCGGAGGTTAGTCCCGGGGACGGCGTCGACCTGCCGGGTCGAGGACTCGGCCGTCGGGTGGTCCGAGACAACGATCGGGACGCCGCGATCGGGAACCTCTCGGCCCGTTGAGGGATCGTCCCATCACAACCCATCTCGGAGGCGATCCGCGATCCTGTACTCGCGGGAGGAGGTGGCCGATGCCAACGGCAGTCGACCTCAACGAGCTGTACGACGCGTCGTACCGCCGTCTGGTGATCCAGATCTACGCGATCTGCAGCGACCTGCATGAGGCCGAGGACGCCGTGCAGGACGCCTTCGTCACCGCCCTGCGCAAGAAGTCTCAGCTTGCCCGGGTCAGCAACCCCGAGGCCTGGGTGCGCGCCGTGGCCCTCAACCAGGTGCGGCACGGATGGCGGCACGCCTCGGTCGTGCGTCGCTACCAGGCCAAGGTGCCCGGTCCTCAGGGACCGGTGGACGTCGGCCCCGAACACGTCGCGATCGTGACCGCTCTGGAGGAGGTCGACGCCGATCAGCGTGAAGCAGTCGTGCTGCACTACCTGGCCGATCTGTCGGTCGCGGACATCGCCGCCCAGCTCGGGATCCCGGAGGGCACGGTGAAGTCGCGGCTGTCCCGGGCGCGGGGCCGACTCGCCGGCCTGCTGGACGACGCCGAGGACGACCGAGAGGAAGTGCGCCATGTCTGAGCTGGACGTGCTCCGTCGCCTCGGCGACCAGATCGTTCCCCCACCGTTCGAGGCGTTGCGGGAGACCGCGCGTCGCCGGGTCCGTCGGACCAGAGTCGCGAGCATCGCGGTGGCCGCGAGCGTCGTCGCTGCATCGGTGACCACCGTCTACCTCGGACGGGACGACGGTCGTCGGACGGAGCCTGCCCCTGTGACTCCTCCGACGTCGCGACCCTTGACCTACGCAGACGGGAGCACGATCCACTACGGAGACCGCACGGTCGAGGCGGACAGGTCCGTCGTGGAGCTGGACGTGACCGACGACGGTGTCGGGTTCCGCACCGACGACGGTCGGATCTGGTTCACCGACGGGTCCACGCCCGCGCCGCTCGGGGCACTCGGCGAGGCCGGTCCTGGGTACGCCGACCCCTGGCCGATACTGAGCCACCCGGGCTGGATGCTCTCATCCAACGGCGGCTCTCGTCTGGTGTGGTTCGAGTTCCCGGTGCCCGGGAAGCCCGAGGTGGTCGTCTACGACACCCACTCCGGCGAGGAGGTGGCTCGCGACGCTGTGCGGCTGCAGGCCGGCCAGACCGCCGTGCCCGCGGAGCTCTCCGACCGTTTCGTCTACTGGTTCAAGGACCCGAGCTCCGACGCGCCACCCGAGGACCAGGCCCAGGTCCGCTACGACCCGGCGACCGGTGAGCAGTCGCGCATCACCGAGCCCGACCTGCTCGCGGATCTCGACGAGGACGCCGCGACGCGCTCGGTCCTGCTGAAGGGCGACGGCCGGTGGGAGACCGCGCCCCAAGGCTTCCATTACTCCGACGGCATGCGCCTGCAGATCGGCGTGGACCTGCGGAAGGGGACCGCAGGCGTGGACGGCGTCGCACCGGTGGGTGCCGGCGACCTGGTCGCCGAAGACGTCAGCGAGCGCCCGTTCGCGTTCGAGCCGCCAGTCGACTACACCGACAAGAGCGGAGTCGCCTGGCTCGTCCAGTGGCTCGACGACCACACGGTGGTCGTGGTCAGTCCGCTGCGGGACGGGACGGACCTGATCGCCTGCCACCTCGACACCGGTCGGTGTGAGGTCGCGGAGTCCGCGCCGGTGGGGATCGTCGTACCCGAGCTCGGGAAGAGTCGATTCATCGGCTGACTCCGCGAAGTCAGTGCGGGGAACCCCGGCCAGCTCCCGGGGATCGTCTCTCCGGAGGGACTCGTGAGCCCTGCACGTCACCCAGGAGATACGACCATGAGCCGCATCGCGAGCAAGAGCCTCGCCGGGCTGAGTCTCGGAGCACTGCTCGCCGCCTGCACCGCCACGCCGCCGTCCACAGGGACCTCTCCGTCGCACGACCCGTCCGGACCGGTCGCCCACGAGGGCCGCCACGACCCTCGTCCGCACCACGCGGTCACCCTCGCGTTCGCCGGCGACGTCCACTTCCAGATCCAGGTGGCAGCTCTCCTGGACGATCCCCGCGGGCTCGGTCCGATCACCCGAGCCCTGTCCGACGCCGACGTGACCATGCTCAACCTGGAGAGTGCGATCACAGAGCGTGGCAGCTGGGATCCGAAGTCCCTCGAGAGGCCGGAGGAGCGCTACTGGTTCCGCGCCCCGCCCAGGGCGCTCGACGTCCTGGCCGACGCCGGCGTCGACGTGGTGACGGTGGCCAACAACCACGG
>JAWWPM010000537.1:0-2737 GCA_033854915.1 Nocardioidaceae bacterium | reverse complement strand
TCCGGGTCGCGCGGTTCCTCGAGCCGGTGATCACCGATGTCGAGGTCGATCCCGAGTGCGTCGCGGCCTACGACTCGGCGTCGGTGCTGCTGGCCTCACTCGGCCACGAGGTCGAGGACATCGCGGTGCCGATGCCCCGCGAGGCGGTGCCGACCTTCGAGACCTGCTGGGCGGTGCTGACCGCGCTGTCGGTGGTGCCGCCCGAGCAGGAGCCGCTGCTGCGTCCCCTGACCCGGTGGCTGGCGACGCGGGGCCGCGAGATCAGCGGCCCGGAGTTCGGGCTGGCGATGGGCGCGATGCGGCGCTTCGCGGCCGGCTGCCTGGCCACGCTCGCGCCGTACGACGCAGTGCTGACGCCGACCCTCGCCGTACCCCCGCTGCCGGTCGGCGCGCTGCGCAACGACGCCGACCCGGCCGCCGACTTCGAGGCGCAGAAGGCGTTCACGCCCTGGACGTCGACGTGGAACGTGACCGGCATGCCGGCGGTCTCGCTGCCGCTGCACTGGACTCCCCGCGGTCTGCCGGTCGGGGTGATGCTGGCCGCACGCCCGGCCGAGGAGGGGCTGCTCCTCGCGCTGGCGGCCCAGGTCGAGGCGGCCGCACCCTGGGCCCACCGGCGACCGCCCGGCTGGTGATCAGATGTCGAAGGTCCCGCCGGAGCGCCAGTACACGTTGTGCTCGCGGGTCATGAAGTCGTTCTCCACCAGGTAGCGCCGCAGGGCCGCGACGTCGGGATGGAACCGCCCGAGGATCTCGTTGACCTCGGCCTCCGGATAGGTGCGGCCCGGCTCGAACGCCTGCGCCAGCCGGTCGAGCACCACCAGCAGCTTGGCGTGCTTGGTGGGGATCGTGTGCAGGCGGCCGTCCTCGCTCAGGAAGTGCCGGAGCACGCGCTCGTCCATGGATCCAGCCTAAGAGGCGCCTCGCCGAGGCGATGTGGGCTCACTCCCCGAGGTCGACCACGGCTCCCGCCAGCTCGGCTAGCAGCACGGCGGTCTGCAGGTCGATCCGGGTCTTGTGCAGGGTCGCCGACGTGAGGTCGACGCCGTCCAGCTTGGCTCGGCGCAGGTCTGCCCCGGTGAAGTCGGTCTCGCGGACCAGGGCCCTTTCGAGCCGGGCCTCGGCCAGCACCGCGTCGGTGAGGTCGCTCATCGACAGGTCGGCGTCGCGCAGGTCGACCGAGGTCAGGTCGATGCCGACCAGCTGGTGCCGGCGCAGGCTGATCGCCTGCCAAGCGCCCCCGATCACGGTCAGCGGCCGCATGGTGCACTCGGCGAAGCCGGACCCGGTCAGCTTGCACCCGTCGAGGGTCGCGGTGAAGAAGCTGGCGCGGCGGAACTCGCAGCCGACGAACGCGCTGGTCCGGTGGGTCGATCCGTTGAAGCGCACGCCGTGGAACGTGCACCCCTCGAACGTCGTCCCGACGGTCATCGACTCGCTGAGGTCCACGTCGATGAACACGCAGTCGACGAAGCGGACGGCGCCCAGCACCTGGCCGTACCAGTCGTCGTTGCGGAACGTCGCGCCCTCGGCCCCGGTCTCCAGTACGGCGTTCACGGCGACCAGCCTAGCGGCGCTGATGCGGATGGCTTCCGGACCGCTCGGTAGGGTCGGTGCGTGCGTATCGCGAGGTTCACCACCGGTGAGGACCCCCTGTTCGGCGTCGTGTCGGGCGAGCTCGACGAGTTCGGCCAGCCGTCCGACGACAGCGTCCTGGTCGAGCTCAGTGGCGACCCGCTGTACGTCGGCATCAAGCCCACCCAGACCGAGCACCGGCTCTCCGACGTCCGCCTGCTCGCGCCGGTGATCCCGCGCAGCAAGGTGGTCGCGATCGGCAAGAACTACGCGGCCCACGCGGCCGAGATGGGTGGCGAGACCCCCGAGGAGCCGTTGATGTTCCTCAAGCCGAACACCTCCGTGGTCGGTCCGGGCGACCCCGTCTACTACCCCCCTCAGTCCGAGCGGGTCGACTACGAGGGCGAGCTGGCGATCGTGATCGGCCGGATCTGCCGCGACGTGCCGCCGGAGCAGGCCACCGACGTCATCTTCGGCTACACGATCGCGAACGACGTGACCGCGCGCGACCTGCAGAAGAAGGACGGCCAGTGGTCGCGGGCCAAGGGCTTCGACTCCTTCTGCCCGCTCGGCCCGTGGATCGAGACCGATCTCGATCCGCAGGACTTCGCCGACGGTGTGGTCATCCAGACCCATCTCAACGGCGACCTCGTGCAGGACGGCTCGACCAAGGACCTCATCTTCGACATCCCGACGTTGGTCGCCCACATCACTGCGGTGATGACGCTGCTGCCCGGCGACGTGATCCTCACCGGCACCCCCGAGGGTGTCGGCCCGATGCAGGTGGGGGACGAGGTCGAGGTCTCGATCGCAGGCCTCGGCTCGCTGACGAACCCGGTGGTGAAGCGATGACCAGCGGGGTGCGGGTGCGGTTCTGCCCCTCACCTACCGGCTCGCCCCACGTCGGCCTGGCCCGGACCGCCTTGTTCAACTGGGCGTTCGCCCGCCACCACGGGGGCACGTTCGTGTTCCGCATCGAGGACACCGACGC
Source organism: Nocardioidaceae bacterium (assembly GCA_033854915.1). Classification (GTDB taxonomy): domain Bacteria; phylum Actinomycetota; class Actinomycetes; order Propionibacteriales; family Nocardioidaceae; genus Nocardioides. The sequence continues at coordinate 171 of JAWWPM010000537.1, read as the reverse complement.
GGCCCGCGACAGCCAGGAGTCCTACGACACGCTGCTGGAGGTGATGCGCTGGCTGGGGTTCGACTGGGACGAGGGTCCCGAGGTCGGTGGCCCGCACGCGCCGTACCGCCAGAGCGAGCGCATGGACATCTACGCCGACGTGCTCCGTCGGCTCCGGGACGCCGGGCACAC
>JAWWPM010000536.1:0-3088 GCA_033854915.1 Nocardioidaceae bacterium | reverse complement strand
GCAGACTCCAGGAGCTCGGGGATCCGGAACCCGTCGCCGATCTCGACCATCTCGCCCCGCGCGACCACGATCTCGCGACCGGTCGCCAGCGCGGCGGCGACGAGGGCGAGGGCGCCGGCGCCGTTGTTCACCACGTGCACGTCGCCGGCGGCCGGTACGGCGGCCCGGAGGGCGGTCAGGGCTCCGCGACCGCGCGCGCCACGCTGTCCGGTGTCCAGGTCGAGCTCGACGTCGGTGGCGCCCGCGGCGGTCACCACGGCCTGTACTGCCGCCGCGGAGAGCGGTGCGCGTCCCAGGTTGGTGTGCACCACGATGCCGGTCGCGTTGATCACCGGCCGCAGCGAGGTCGCCGACTCGGGTAGCGCGGCGACGACGACGTCGAGCACGTCGTCGGGTGCCACCTCACCGCCCCGGCACCGGTCGAGCACCTGCGCGACGACGGCCTTCACCCGGGGCCGGCCCAACCGGTCGAGGGCGTCCTTCAGCCGAGGGTCGGCCAGCACCGCGTCCGTGCGCGGCGTACGGCGGCGCGGGTCGTCGTCAGGCGGCACTCGGACTCCCTTCGGACGTGATGGCGGAGGCGGACGGGAATCGAACCCGCCTGACCGGGATGCCCGGCCACTACGGTTTTGAGGACCGCGCCCGTCACCAGACGAGGAACGCCTCCGGGTCGAGAATAGGCCGCGATCGTTCCGACCGAAGGGGTGAGGTCGGGGTGCGGATCCGGAGCTACCTTGGCCCCATGGGTCTCCGCTCGCGCCTCGAGGTCTGGCCCCTGGTCCGGCAGGTGACCGGCAGCGATCGGCTCGGGCGCGGCCAGGCAGCCCAGTCGCCGCGTAGCGACCACCTCGAGCCCCGCACCGTCACGGCCGACCGGGTCGTCGAGACCGTGTGCCCGTTCTGCGCGGTCGGCTGCGCCCAGAAGGCCTTCGTCAAGGACGAGAAGCTCGTCGCCATCGAGGGCAACCCGGCCAGCCCGATCTCGCGCGGCCGGCTGTGTCCCAAGGGCAGCGCCACCATGCAGCTGGTCACGTCGCCGACCCGGGTCACCACGGTGCGCTACCGGCGTCCGCACGGCACCGAGTGGGAGGACCTCGAGCTCGACACTGCGATGGACATGATCGCTGACCGGGTGATCAGGACCCGCAAGCAGTTCTGGGAGTGGGAGGACGACCAGGGCCGGCGCACGCGTCGTACCCTCGGCATCGCCAGCCTCGGAGGAGCGACCCTCGACAACGAGGAGAACTACCTCATGAAGAAGCTCTACACGGCGTTGGGCGCGATCCAGATCGAGAACCAGGCCCGGATATGACACTCCTCCACGGTGCCCGGTCTGGGTGCCTCGTTCGGCCGTGGTGGGGCCACCACCTATCTCCAGGACCTCAGCAACGCTGACTGCATCCTGATCGAGGGCTCCAACATGGCCGAGGCCCACCCGGTGGGCTTCCAGTGGGTGATGGAGGCCAAGCGGAAGGGGGCGACGATCATCCACGTCGACCCGCGCTTCACCCGCACCTCCGCGGTCGCCGACATCCACGTGCCCTTGCGCGCGGGCTCCGACATCGCGTTCCTGGGCGGGCTGGTCAACCACGTGCTGGCCAACGACCTCGACTTCCGCGAGTACGTCGTGGCCTACACCAACGCCGCCAACATCATCGACGAAGGGTTCCGCGACACCGAGGACCTCGACGGCCTCTTCTCGGGCTTCGACGAGGAGGCCGGGCACTACGACCCCCTGTCGTGGCACTACGAGCCGCCCGAGCACCTGTCCGAGGACGACCGGCGCAACGCCGAGAAGCTGGCCCGGGACGAGACCGACGGGTCGCGTTCGAAGGAGTCGCACCAGGCGGCCTACTCCGAGACCCACGGCTCGGGTGGTGCGCCGGTCAGCTGGAAGGGCCGCCGCGACGAGACCCTCCAGCACCCCCGCTGCGTCTTCCAGATCCTCAAGCGACACTTCGCGCGCTATACCCCCGAGATGGTGCACGAGGTCTGTGGCATCCCGCCCGAGCAGTTCGCCCGGGTGGCCGACGCGATGACCCGCAACAGCGGGCGCGAGCGGACCGGCGCCATCTGCTACGCCGTCGGTTGGACCCACCACAGCGTCGGCTCGCAGATGATCCGCACGGCCGCGATCCTCCAGACCCTGCTGGGCAACATCGGCCGTCCTGGGGGCGGCATCATGGCGCTGCGCGGTCATGCCTCGATCCAGGGCTCGACCGACATCCCGACGCTGTTCAACATCCTGCCCGGCTACCTGCCGATGCCCCACGCCCAGCAGCACCGCTCGCTCGACGAGTGGGTCGGCGACGACGAGGGCAAGGCCGGGTTCTGGGGCAACATCCGGCCCTATGCCGTGAGCCTGCTGAAGTCCTACTGGGGCGACGCGGCCACGGCCGACAACGACTTCTGCTTCGACTACCTGCCGCGGGTCACCGGTGACCACTCCACGTACGCCACCGTGAAGGCGATGATCGAGGGCGACTGCAAGGGCTACTTCCTGGTGGGGGAGAACCCCGCGGTCGGCTCGGCGAACGGCAAGATGCAGCGGCTCGGCATGGCCAACCTCGACTGGCTGGTGGTGCGCGACCTCCAGATGATCGAGTCGGCGACGTTCTGGAAGGACGGCCCGGAGATCGAGACCGGTGAGCTGGTCACCGAGGAGATCGGCACGGAGATCTTCTTCCTGCCGGCCGCCTCGCACGTCGAGAAGGCCGGGTCCTTCACCCAGACCCAACGGATGCTCCAGTGGCGGGACAAGGCCGTCGAGCCTCCCGGCGACAGCCGCAGCGAGCTCCAGTTCTACGTCGAGCTGGGCAACCGGATCCGCGAGAAGCTCCGCGGCTCCACCGACGAGATGGACCGGCCGCTGCTGGACCTGGCCTGGGACTACCCGGTCGACGAGCACGGTGAGCCCGATGGTGACCAGGTGCTCCGCGAGATCAACGGCACGGGGCCCGACGGCGGCCCACTCTCGGCGTACACGGAGCTGAAGCCGGACGGCACCACCTCGTGCGGCTGCTGGATCTACTGCGGGGTGTACGCCGATGGCGTGAACCAGGCGCGGCGCCGCAAGCCCCACTGGGAG
>JAWWPM010000535.1:0-2662 GCA_033854915.1 Nocardioidaceae bacterium | reverse complement strand
TCCGGATCGAGAGCGGGGTGTGGATCCCGGTCGACACCAGCAGGGCGTTGTCCCGCTGCATCCCGAGGCTGGTCACCCAGCTCTGGTTGACGATCGCGTCGACTCCCGGGATCTGCGGGGAGTAGGCGCCGACGTGGATCTGTGGGGCCGAGGCGCTGGTGCCCATCCGCACGTAACCGTTGTCGCTGACCTGGGGTCGGAACTTCGGGCTGAGGGCCATCTCTCCCCCGGCGACGCGGTCCCACTCCTCCTGGAACTGCGCGACCGCGTCCGGGTTGTAGTTGCGGTACGTCGCGGGGTCGACGGCGGCGACCCGGATCGCGTGGTCCTCGATGCTGACCTGCGCCAGCGAGAGACGCTCGACCCGGAGGACGCCCGGGGTGTCCCGGATCCGGCGGACCATGCCCGGGCTGAGGGGATGGCTGCGGAAGATCAGCATGTCCGCGTTCAGCAGCGGCGCCCGGAACGGGCCGGGTGCCGCGACGGTGTGAGCGGTGCCGGTCGTCGGGGTGGTGGTCGGGTCGGAAGCGGGCGACGTTGTCGGGCTCGAGGTCGCCGTCGCGGTCGGTGAGGTCGTCGGCGAGGACGCCGCACCGCAGGCGGTCAGGGTGAGAGCGAGCACGAGCGGCGCGACGAAGCCGGCCGTCAGCCATCCCGATCCGCCCCCGATCGCCATGAGCGAAGGGTAGTTCGCCACCGTCAACGGCAGCGGTGCGGACAGTCGAGCTGGTGCGCCTGGGGCACCGGCTCATCTGCGGCCACGGCCGCCATCGGCCCGGCCGGGATCGCGAACCACGACACGACGCCACCCACCACCAGGAGCCCGGCGCAGATCAGGAGCGCGTTCCCGAACGCCTGTCCGAACGCCGTGGGGTCGGCGTAGTCCTCGCCGGAGAGCCCCACCGCGACCGGCAGTGCGGCCACCGCGAAGAGCGAACCGGCGCGCGCCACGGCGTTGTTGATGCCGCTGGCGATCCCGGCGTGGTCGTCGGGAGCCGCCGCCAGCACCGTCGCCGTCAGCGGCGCGACCATCGCCGCCAGGCCCAGCCCGAAGACGACGAGCGGGGGCAGGACACCGGTCCAGTACGACGACCCGGCATCGACCCGCGACAGCCAGGCGGTGGCCACCGCGATCACGAGCGGACCGACCGTCATCGGGATCCGCGGCCCGATCCGGGTGCTCAGGGCCCCACCACGAGCCGCCAGGAACAGCATCAGGACCGTGATCGGGAAGAGAGCCAGGCCGGCCTCGAGGGGTCCGTAGCCGAGCACGGTCTGCAGGTCGATCACGAGGAAGAAGGTGACCGCACCCAGCGCGGCGTACACCAAAAGCGTCATCGCGTTGGCCGCGCTGAAGGTGCGCGAGGCGAAGAGGGTGAGCGGCATCATCGGGTGCGCGGAGCGCCGCTCGACGACCACGAAGGCGACGCCGGAGACGAGCCCGACCACGAGGGCCGGCAGCGCCAGCCCGGTGTGCCACTCGATCAGCCAGTACGTCACCCCGCCCAGGCAGAGCGCGGCCAGGACGGCACCGGGCACGTCGAAGCGCCCGACGCTCTGCGTCCTGGTCTCGGGCACGAACTTCCACGCCATCGCCACCGTCAGGGCGGCGACCGGCGCATTGATCAGGAAGATCCAGCGCCAGTCGGCGTACTGCACCAGGACGCCCCCGACGAAGGGGCCGATCGCGGCGGCGATGCTCCCCAGCCCCGTCCACGAGCCGATCGCCCGGCCGCGGTCGGAGGGGGCGAAGACCGACTCGATGATGGCGAGGCTGCCCGGTGTCAGCAGCGCGCCGCCGATGCCCTGCAGGAAACGGGCCGCGATCAGGAGCTCCACGTTGGGAGCGATGCCACAGACCAACGAGGCGATCGCGAAGGACACGACGCCGATCACGAACATGCGCCGGCGACCCAGCCGGTCACCCAAGGCACCGCCGAGCAGGATCAGGCTGGCCAGCATCAGCAGGTAGCCGTTCGTGATCCACTGCAGTTGGGCCAGGCTGGCACCGAGGTCCTTGCCGATGGTCTTCAGCGCGACGTTGACGACCGTGCCGTCGAGCATCGCCATCCCGGAGCCGAGCACCGCAGCAATGACCACGCCCCGGCCGGTGGCCGAGGCGTACTCGACGGTGCCCGCGCTCATCCCGGCGAGCCTACGCGCCCGGTCGGCTCGGTCCACCCTGCAGCGCGCAGGCGGCGATCCAGGCGATGTCGTCGGCGGTTGCCTCCGGCGCACCCAGCGGATGGATCACGTGGGAGAGCACCAGCCGGACCACCATGTCCACGGCCGCCTCGAGGCGTCGCTCGTCCAGGTCCATCGGGTAGGCGCCGATCCGGGCATGGACGGCCTGGCTCGCGGCCAGCAGCAGGGCGTCGTTGCGCGTGGTCAGCAGCGGCAACAGCTCGGTCTCCGCGCCGTACGACCGCGAGACCACCGCCTGCAGCAGCGCGTTGGTCCTGGCCAGCTCGAGCACGCCGCGGGCCGCGTCGCGGATCGCCGCGACCAGGTCGGTGGGGTGCTGGTCGAACGCCAGGTCCACCACGGCCAGGAACTTCGACAGCTCGGCGAGCACCATCTCCTCCGCGAGCTGCGGCTTGGAGCCGACCTCGTTGTAGACCGTCTGTCGCGAGACCCCGACCCGGACGGCCAGCTTGCCCAT
>JAWWPM010000534.1:0-9086 GCA_033854915.1 Nocardioidaceae bacterium | reverse complement strand
GCGCCCAGGAGTACGCCGACGAGGTCTACGACTTCCTCGGCCTCGATCGGATCATCCTCTCGACGGGCGACCTGCGCGCCCGGATGCCGGCCGGCCGGCCACGCAACGCCGTCCTGGCCGGGGCGGCCAAGCGCGGATCCAAGATCGCGGCCTCCATCGGCCTGCGTCGCTGGCGGTCGAAGATCAAGCGCTCCACCATGGTGAGGTCGGCGCTGTACAAGCAGTACGGCGACGACAAGCCAAGACTCGACCCGGCCCTCGGTGCGGACCTCCGGCGGGACTTCGCCGACGAGGTCGCCCGGCTCGACACCATGCTCGGCCGCTCGGTCTCCGAGGTCTGGGGATACGATTCCGCACAGATCAGCTGACCGGGTCGAGCTCGGCTTCCCGTTTCTGGACCTTGTCCGCATAGCTCGCACTGCGGTGAAGGGCGACCATGATGAACGCCATCCAGTAGAACTTGTAGCCGAGGTTCGACAAGAACAACGAGGCTTGGTAGGTGCCGAGCAGGGCCGCGAGGGGTGGTCCGCGGACTGAGCGCGGCAGTCGTCCCGCCTCGAACAACACGAGGCCGAGAGCGGCGAAGAAGAGCAGCAGACCGGGGATACCCAGCTCGATGGCCACCAGCAGGATGACGTTGTGTGGCTGGTAGGAGCCACCTTTGCCGGCGAGCACATCGGCCCCGGCCACGGTCGGCTGGGTGCGTTCGTACACGATCGGGAACGTCCCCCAGCCCGAGCCGAGCGGGCAGTACTGCGGACACGCCGCGAGTCCCACCTTCCAGACGCTGGTACGTCCCGAGGACGAGGTGGTCGACACGTCGCGCTGGGCGAGTCCGAAGGGATGCAGGAAGAAGGCCACCAGGCCGGCGATGACGCCGACCACGAGGTAAGCGGCCAGGATCCGCCGCCCCCCGCGCGATGCGGCGGCCAGCAGAACCAGCGTGCACAAGACCGCGGCGAGCATGCCGCCACGCGAGCCGGTCATCACGATGCCGAGGAACATCAGGAAGGTGAGGGCGGCGTGCAGTCGACGCGCCGTCGCCCTCGGCGCGGTGGCGGAGCGCTGCAGGCAGATGCACAGCGGCAACAAGAACGCGACGGCGTTGTTGTTGGGTCCGAGCAGGTCATTGCCGAAGCGGCCCCCGGGGCCCGGGGGAAGCCCTGGCACGTCGTTGGGGAAACCGCCGAGAAGGGTGAGCTGAACCAAGCCGTACCCGACCGCCGCGAGGCCTCCCACGATCAGCCCCAGCTCGACGCGCTGGAGGATGGTCCGATCGACCTGGCTCATCGAGGTGAGGGCGTAGAGCACGATCAGGCTGCCGATCTCGAGGATTCCGTTGGCGGTCACGCTCGGGCTGAGACTCCACAGCGCCGAGGTCGCGGCGACGCTCAGGAAACCGAGCCAGAGGAACACCGTTCCGGAAAGTGGCGCGGACTGCCGGTGGTGGACCGTCAACCGCAACAGGAGCCCGATCAGCACGAGAACACCGAGGATGGAGGAGAGGGAGCCGAACGGCGAATGGCCGATGGTGAGCAGCTGCCCGAACGGGAGGGATGCCGCGAAGGCAGGGAGCGCGACCGAGAGTGGTTTCCGCAGGCAGAGCGGTGCCACGAGAAGCCCGATCGGGGCGAGGACCGCCAACATCAGGACGGACACGCGATCCCCCTCCGCCGGCACGAGCAGGCCCCGGCGAGCACGGCGTCGCGCCGGATCGTGCGTGCTAGCCTGTCGGTCCTTGTCCGGGTGGCTGATGCGCCCGGACCCAGCACGCGGCGGGGGCACGGTTGGCGGTCGGGCGAGTCGTCGAGACGCTCGCGCAGCGCATCGCCCCCCACACCCACGAGTGGTTTCCCGAACGGCCGCACAACGGCATCGAGCTCCGGGTGCTGGCCGACCGCCCGAAGTGCGTCCTGCTCACGGTCCACCTCGACGGGGCCCAGGTGCCGGCGGCTATCGCCAAGCTCCGCCGCGACTCCGTGGGCGAACCCGCCGCAGGTGGGCGGCCCCGGCTGCGGCAGGAGGCAGCGACCGCGAAGGAGCTGACTCTCCTCGAGTGGTCCGGTCTGCAGGCGATCGAGGGCGCCTGCGGCGACGTCGCCGGTCTGGGGGTCGTTCGTCCCCTGCTGCTGATGCCTGAGGACGCCGGGCTCGTGATGACGTTCGTGGACGCGACGAGCCTTCGCAGCAACGTTCTGGACCTCAGCCGGTTGCGTCCGACCCGCGGCCGCCTCGACGAGGCCATCGCCAGCTGCGCGCTGGCCGGCCATTGGCTCCGCACCTACCAGGAGCGTTCGACTGGTTCCGGTCGCCCGGTGCGCCAAGGCACCCGTGAGGACGTGGTCGACCAGCTGCGCGCCTATGGCGAGTTTCTCGACTCGTCGCCCTGGCGCCGGATGGCGGCGGAGGGGGCTGAGCTCATCGCCGCGCGCTTCCCCCGTGACTTGCCCCTGGCGGTCGGCCACGGGGACTTCGCGCCACGCAACATGATGGTGCACGACGGCATGCTCACTGTCATCGACCCACTGCCGCGCTGGCAGGTGCCAGCGTACGACGACCTGTGCCGGTTCCTGGTCGGCGTCCGCCTGATCGGCGAGCAAGTGCACACCCATGGGTTGGCCTTCTCCTCCGACACGCTCGACGTGCTCGAGGAGGCCGCCGTCGATGCCTACCTGGGCACGAACGCCGACCGCGCGCCGCTGCGGGCCTACCAGCTGCTGATCCTGATGGACAAGTGGACCGCGATGCTCGCCAACCCGCGCCGAGACCTGCCCGGCCGGCTCGCGCGGCGGTCGGCCGCCCTGGCGGACCACAGGGTCCGCTCGGAGGCCGAGCGGCTGCTCGACCTGGCCGCGGCCGCGGGCTGACATCTCAGGCCTTGGCGAACGGGTTCACGCTTCGGCGGCGCGTGCAGACCAGGACGACGCCGGTCGGAGATCCCGTGTCGTGCCCCTCGGCGAACAACCGCAGCGCGCGGGCGCTGACCCCCTCGGGGGCCAGCAGCACAGTGTAGGAGTCCTCGTGGGGAGCGCTGATCCACGCCTGCGTGTCCTCTGGAGCCACGACCTTGGGCAACGGCGTCACGCTGCCACCTTGGGGACCGGTTCGCTTCTGCGGTCGCCGCCCCGTCGACATCTGCCCGTAGGCCTCCGTCATCGAGAGGACGAGCAGCTGGGCCTGTGCCTGGTTCGGCGCCGCCACCTGGATCGTCGAGACAGACGCGGCGAGGAGTCGGCGGCACAGCAGAGCGATGCCACGGCTGTCCGCGGCGCCCGGCGGTCCGTGCCGCGGCAGAGTGATCCGCCCGATCACCGGCGAGCCGGTGACGTCCTGCGCGGTGGCGGCGTCCACCACCGGACGGCGGAACACGAGCAGCAGCCCCACCAGCGCGACGCCGGCGAGCAGACCGGCCACCAGTCCGAGCACGATGGAGGCGGAACCGCCCGCGACCTTCGGGACTTTCTTGGCCAGGATCGCCTTGTGCGTCAGCGAGAAGGTCGCGACCGAATCGGAGTACTTACCCAGCTCGAGGACGAACGCCCCTGCCGCATTGTTGGCGATGTCGATGGCTCCCTGCGCGGTGGGCGCGTGGGCCACGACCTCCAGCACGAGGTTGTCCTGCGCGGCGATCAGCTGCACCGTCGACGGGATGATGTTGCCGTTGGGCTGCTTGAGCAAGGTCCGCACGGACTCCTCGACGGCGCCGTTGTTGAAGACCGATTCGGCGATGCGCGGCAGCGGGTTGGTGTTGGGAATCACCAGCGGATCGCTCGGCCCGATCTGCGCGGTTGCTTGGAACTCCGCGGTGCGCTGGGAGAGCGCGAAAGGGATCAGGACGCCGAGGGCGAGCACGGTGGCCAGGACGAGCAGCACGTAGCGGCGCAGGCCCCACAGCAACGTGGCGAAGACGTCAGAACCGCTGTCCGACCGGTCGCCGTTCACCGCACCAACACTAGATGGCCCACGGTCGCGGCGTGGGTCAAAGGGAAGATCGCTGATGCTCATGGCGCCAGTGCCCCGTAGGGGATCAACGCGTCGAGGCGGGGCCGGAACCCGTCGCACCGCGCGGTGTCGACGAACTCCGGGTCCTGCGGCAACGCGACATTGCCGAATCCGTGCACCTTTGTCTGCACTATCTTTCTCACTTCCGGCCGGAGGAGCTGTGTGCCTTGCACCGCAACGTTGCTGGCGACCGCGGTGCCGCGTGGCAATCCGCGGTGGAACCGGATCATGGCTGGTGCGCTGCTGCCGCCCAGGATGTTCCGGATGATCTTGATGTGGTGCGGATGACCACGGACTTCGATGCCGAGGCTGCCGCCGTAGATGGTGTTCTGCCGGATCCTCACGTGGCTCGGAGCACCGGCGCCTGAGCCGATGCGCATGTTGGGCTGCCCGTCGGTGTTGAAGATGACGTTGCGGTCGATGACCCCCCCGGCTCCTGTCAGCATCGAGCCGAGGAAGAGGTTGGTCGAGCCCATCGGTGGACCCGGCAGACCGTGCAGGCAGTTGCCGGAGAAGCGGAACCCCGAGGGCTCACCGATCCCGAACCCGGTGATCATCACGTTGGCCCGCCCGACCGTGCCCTCGAACTCGCTGTTCTCCCACGTCCACGCGAGGCCTCCCACCACCTTCACCATGAACGGCGCCTGTTGGGCGGTGCGGTTGCCTCGCACATCGAGGTTGTCGATCAGCCAGTAGGTCGGCCGGCGCAGGGACAGCGAGCCGACCAGCACCGGGTTCTCACCGGGGTAGGCGAGCACGGTGATCGGAGCGGTGGGGGTGCCGTAATGAAGGCGGACGTGGTCGATCTGCTCGCGATAGGTTCCTCCGCGCACGAACAGCACCTGGCCGGCGTAGACCCGGCCCAGCGCGTGCGTCAGGGTGCGCCACGGCTTGTCAACGGTGCCGAGGTTGTGATCGTCACCGGACGGGCTGACGTAGCGCGCCAAGGCGGCCTGGGTCGGCACCGACCGGGACGGAGTCGGGCTGGGCGTCGGCAGGCCACCGTCCCCCCGGACCACCTGTTCGTCGGCGCAGCCGAGCATCGTTGTCAGCAGGGCGAAGACCGCGGCCGCGCGCGCGACCCGCCACGTCATCTCCGCCCCCGCACCACGGTGCCCAGGACGTTAGACAGATCGGTGGCGAAGGGGCGCGGGTCTCGCGCCGACCAGATCGCGTGGGTGCGCGGCCCCCGCAACGAGGTGGCCCACTCGCGTGCCGTGAGCTCGCCATGTCGGATGCCTACCGTGGCGGCCTGGACGTCGCGCCGCAGGTCGAGCCAGGTGGTACCGAGGTAGTGCTGGGTGCGCGCCGTTGGCAGGGGCAGCCCCGCAGCATCGCAGTACGCCGTGTACACGAGCTCGACCCCGCCACCCTCCGCGATGGCGGAGCGGCCGGTCGGGCGCCCGACGTTCGGCTCGATGATCATCATCGCGCCGGTGCGGGAGTCGCGCTTCATCTCGAGGTAGGCCAGGCCATGGAAGCCCACGGACCCGAAGACCCGCAGCGTCTCCGCGAGCACCTCGTCGTTGCGACACTCCTCGCCCGAGGCGCTGGTGCCGACCTGCGGCGGCCACTGCCGCAGCTTGCGCGCCACGAAGGTCACCAGTGGGGTGCCGGCGGCGTCGAAGTAGGCGTTGCACGAGAAGAGTGCGTTCTCGGGGCCGTCGACCCACTCCTGGGCGAGCAGCACCGGTGCCCACGTGCTGACCCGGTCGTAGACCGCGAGAAGCTCCTGGGGATGATGCGCGCGGATCCCCTTGGCGCTGGTGTGTGAGAGCCAGTCCTCGGCCTTGACCGGCGGCTTCACAACGCTCGGCCACGAGAGCACCTCGGCTGCCTTCACTGCGTCGGCGCGGCTCCGTAACACCTCGGTGCGGGGTGCGGCGAGCCCGTAGATCCGCGCGTGGTCGGCGAAGCGCACCTTGTCCATGAGCAGGTCGATGCCGTCGTGGTGCCCGAGGGGCAGCCGGTAGAGGTCCACGAGCTCGTCGCGTTGCACAGAGAGCGACCAGACCGCCCCATCGGTGCAAGGCACCAGGACGGCGCGGTCGGGGCCGAGTCGCCGCGCCAGACGGCGTAGCGTGTCGACCAGGGCCGGCCCGGCCAGCCGGGACTCGACCACGTCGACGCACGCGTTGGTCCGAGCACCGAAGTGTCGCCGGTTCGCGGCGATGCCGTAGACACGCACGCCTCGGTTGGCGAGGATCCGGGCCGTCTGCAGCCCGGTGATGTTGTCGAGCCCGACCACGACAGCGGCCGGACCCTCCCCCATCGATCGGCGTCGGGGGTCAGTCCTCCTCATCCGCCTCCTCCGCCTGGATCGTCTCCGTCGTCTGCACGAGGTCGAAGATGTGGTTCACCGACGCGATCGTCGGGTCCGCCGCGGCCGGCTTGCGCTCCTTGTCGAGTATCTCGAGCGTCTCCTCCATCGCCTTCACCGCAGCCCGCATCGGCTGGTTGGCGAGGATCACCATCGAGAAGCCTTTCTCGTGCAGCTCGTCGGCGGTGTAGTCCGGGAACAGCGTCGGCACTGCGACGAGCGGCTTGGTCTGACCGGCCGCCTGCCAGGCGTCGAGGAAGTCGGTGATCTCGGCGAGCGTCTTGTCCTTGCTGTGGATCAGGATCGCATCCGCGCCGGCGTCGGCGTACGCCGTGGCTCTCTCCATTGCGGCGTCGACGCCGTGCCCAGCGATCAGGGCCTCCACCCGCGCGATCACGACGAAGGCCTCGGAGTCCTTGCCCTCCACGGCAGCCTTGAGCCGGCGGGCTTGCTCCCGGGTAGGCACCAGCTCGCGCTTGGACTTGCCCTGGTAGAGGCTGTTCCGCTTGGGGAACAGGTTGTCTTCGATGCATACCGCGGCCACCCCGGCCCGGTCGAACTCGACAGCGGTGCGAACCACGTTGCTGAAGCCGCCGAAACCGTTGTCGCAGTCGACGACCACCGGCAGCTCGGTGACGCCTTCGATCGACCGCGTCACCGCGAGGGTCTCGCTCATCGTGACCAGGTTGAGGTCTGGGAGCCCGTAGGCCATGGCCGAGACGCCGAACCCGCTGACCCACACGGCGTCGAAGTTGTAGCTGCCGATGAGCCGTGCGCTCATCGCGTCGTGCGCGCCCACGGCCACCACCGGCGTGTCACCGGACAAGCCGGACCGCAGCCGCATTCGCTTCGCGTCGGCTCGGCTCAGGCGCGGCTGGTCAGAGAACATGTTCGCCATCTCGGATCTCCTCATCGAGCTTCCCGTTGTCAAAGGCCTGCACCAGCTCGACGATGCGTTCGCCGATCAGACGCTGGGAGTCCACCGCCATGGCCCCGATGTGCGGTGTGAGGACGACGTTGTCCAGCTCAGCGAACCGGGAGGTGGTCCCCTCCCCCTCGCTCTCGTGCACGTCGAGGGCCGCCCCAGCGACGGTGTCACCGCGGGTCAGCGCCTCGAGAAGTGCCGCTTCGTCGACGACGCCGCCCCGGGCGACGTTGACCAGCAACGATCCCGGCTTCATCCGCGAGAGCGCCTCGGTCCCGATCAGGTGTCGGGTGGACTCGTCCAGCGGCGTGTGCAGGCACAAGAAGTCGGAGGTCGTGAGCACCTCGTCGAAGTCGGTGAGGCGCACACCACGGCCGAGTAGCTGCTGGGCGATCGTGTCGTTGGAGTCGGCCACGCAACCGATCGCGCGCATGCCCCAAGCAGCACCCATCTGGCCGACCAAGGCGCCGATGTTGCCCGCACCGACGATGCCGAGGGTCTTCCCGTGCAGGAGCGGCCCGCCCAGCGTCGGTTTCGGCCAGTGGCCCTGACGGAGCAGGCGGTCCGCGACCGTGACCCGCCGGGCCAGCGAGAGCAGCAGGGCGAACGTGAACTCCGCGACCGGCGGTGCCGACATGCCCGGGATCTTCACGACCCGGAGCCCCTGGATACGCGCCTGGCCGAGGTCGATGTTGTCGAGGCCGGCACCGGCGCGTACCAGGAGCTGAAGCCCGGGAGCCGCGGCCAGCACATCAGCGGAGAGCCTCACGCCACTGCGCAGGACGACGGCGTCGCGGTCGGCGATCGCCTCCTTGAGCGCTTCGGGCGTGGCCGCGGCTGGCTTCACCAGGTCGTGCGACTCCGAAAGGACCCTGACGGTGCCGGGGTCGATCGGGCTGGCAAGCAGGATCTTCATGCGTTCTTCGCCTTCCAGGAGGACTCGATGGCCGCCACGACCTCGGACAAGGCCGCCTCGAGCGGACGGTCGACGTCGACGACCACGAACTCAGGTACTACGTGTGCCAGCTCCAGATACTGCTGCCGGCGGCGTTCGAGCCAGGCCACCGTCGCTTCGGGCTTGCGTGCATGCAGGACCTCACCCGGAGCGTCGAGCATGAGCACTAGGTCGGGCTTGGGGTAGAGCCTTTCGAGCATCCACCCGTGCAGCCGCTGCGCCCGGCCACGGACGTGACCCTCCTCGACGTCGGCGTGGTAGTAGTCGAGGAAGAAGTGGCGGTCGAAGACCACGATCCGGCCACGCAGGCCCTGGCCCAGGGCCACCAGCTGGCGGAGCCACTCCTCGGTCATCCAGACGGTCAGCCGGGCCGTGCTCTTCAGGGCTGCGCCGCGACCAATGACGGCCGCGGACACGTCCTCGGTGTCTCGAAGGCTGCTGGCCACGAGGTCCGAGCGCCCACCGCGTGCCCGCTTCGCGGCAAGCAGCAATCGTGTGGTCGGCAGCATCAGGGTGCTGGCCTCGAGGTTGACGCCCATGTAGATCGTCGTCACGGGTGCGGGAAGGGCGGCCCGTCGGAGGCGCGCCGTGATGGTGCTCTTGCCGGCCCCGTCAGGTCCGACGAGGGCAACACTGAGCCGCGATCGAGCCAATGGCCTTCCCCCTTGTGCCAGGTTCGAGCGCCAGAGTATTGCGTGGATCCCGGATGCGGTCACGGTCAGGAGAATTCGGGCAGGAGTTCACCAATTCCGGGTACGTGCACGTCGCGCCGCGTCCAGGACCGCTCGGCCGAGCTCGTGGAGGTCGCACGGATGCGGGTGGGTGACCTTGGCAGCGGGGACGTCGTCGAGGCGTTCGGCGAGCAGGCGGGCCTCCAGCGTGCC
>JAWWPM010000533.1:0-3684 GCA_033854915.1 Nocardioidaceae bacterium | reverse complement strand
AGAGTGCGGCCGCGGTCGGCGATCCCCGGGCCGAGGTGATCCGCCTCGAGAAGAACCGCGGCGTCGGTGGTGCGATCGTCGCAGGGCACCGTCGGGCGCTCGAGTTGGGCTGCGACGTCAGCGTGGTGATGGCCGGCGACGCCCAGATGGATCCCTATTACCTGCCCGCGCTCCTTGATCCGATCGCCGACGGGATCGCACAGTTCACCAAGGCGAACCGCTTCTACGGCGAGCGATCGTTCGCCGGGATGCCGCGCCACCGGGTCGTCGGCAACATCGCGATGTCGTTCCTGACCAAAGTTGCCTCCGGATACTGGGGCCTGTTCGACCCCCAGAACGGCTACACCGCGATCCACCGATCGGCGCTCGAGCGCCTCGACCTCGACCGCCTCTCCGAGCGGTACGAGTTCGAGAACGACCTGCTCATCCGGCTCAACGTGCTCCGGGTGCCGGCCCGCGACGTGCCGATCCCGGCGGTGTACGGCGACGAGGTCTCCGGGCTGCGGTTGCGCAGTGCCGCGCCGCGGATGTTCCTCAAGCTGTGGCGCGGGTTCTGGCACCGCATGTGGTGGAAGTACGTGCTCCAGTCCTTCTCGCCGGTGGCCCTGATGTTCTTCACCGGCCTCTTCCTGGTGTCCGTCGGGCTGGTCTTCAGCGTGTTCACCATCGTCACCACCCTGGGCCCGCCCGTCGCGACACCCGGCACGGTCCTCCTGGCCGTTGCTCCACTGCTGAGCGGTCTGCACTTCCTGGTGTCCGCGCTGCAGCTCGACATCCAGGAAGGCAACCTGTGACCGTGGGCCTGCAGGCGCAGGTGTCGACGCGTGCCGTCGTGGGTGAGGGCACGCGCGTGTGGGAGCTGGCTCAGGTGCGCGAGGGCGCGGTCATCGGTCGCGGGTGCGTGCTCGGACGCGGTGCCTACATCGGTGCCGGGGTGCAGGTGGGCGACCACGTCAAGATCCAGAACTTCGCACAGGTCTACGAGCCCGCCGTCCTCGAGGACGGCGTGTTCGTCGGGCCCCATGTGGTGCTGACCAACGACCGGCACCCGCGGGCCATCCGGCCGGACGGGCAGCCCGCCTCGCGGGACGACTGGGAGCCGGTGGGCGTCACCGTTCGGTACGGCGCATCCCTGGGTGCGCGTTCGGTGTGCGTGGCCCCGACGAAGATCGGACGCTGGGCGATGGTGGCCGCCGGGGCGGTCGTCGTGAACGACGTACCCGACTTCGCGCTGGTGGCGGGGTCGCCGGCACGGCGTATCGGCTGGGTCGGACCCTCCGGTAGACGCCTCGTCGATGACGGTGACGGGAGATGGCGCTGCCTCGAGACCGGCGCGTCGTTCGTCGAGGAGGAGGGAGTGCTCCGTGAAGCAGCCAGCGATGACTGAGCCCGTCACGGCCTCCCGGGTCGCGGCCGTGCGCGTCGATCTGGGCGGTGAGGAGGCCGACGCGGCCCTGCGGGTCCTGCGCAGCGGCCGGGTGGTCCAGGGTGAGGAGGTCGCCCGGTTCGAGGAGGAGTTCGCCTCGCTGGTGGCGGGCCGGGAGTGCGTCGCGGTGAACTCCGGGACCAGCGCTCTGCACCTCGGGCTGCTGGCGGCCGGCATCGGCCCGGGCGACGAGGTCATCGTGCCGTCGTTCACCTTCGCCGCGACCGCGAACGCCGTCGTGCTGACCGGCGCCACGCCGGTCTTCGTCGACATCGAGGCCGCGACGTTCGGGCTCGATCCTCAGGCGGTCGCCGCAGCGGTCACGGAGCGCACGGCTGCGGTCGTGCCTGTGCATCTCTACGGCCAACCGGTGCGCTGGGCCGAGCTCGATCGGGTGGCCGCTCGACACGGACTGTTGGTGCTCGAGGATGCCGCGCAGGCCCACGGCGCGACGTACGCAGGCTCACCCGTCGGCGCGCTAGGTGACCTGGCCGCGTTCAGCTTCTACGCCACCAAGAACATGACGACCGGTGAGGGCGGCATGGTGGCCTGTCGCGACGCCGAGACCGCGCGCCGGGTCAGGCTCCTGCGCAACCAGGGCATGGAGAAGCGTTACCACAACGAAGTGGCCGGGCTGAACAACCGGATGACCGACATCGCCGCCGCCATCGGTCGGGTCCAGCTGCGCCGGCTGGCGCTGTGGAACGACGAGCGGCGAGCCGTCGCTGCGGCGTACACCGAACGACTCAGGGGAGTGACGACACCTCCCGTGGGGCCGGAGGCGCAGCCGGTCTGGCACCAGTACACCGTTCGTACCGGCGATCGCGATCGGCTCGCCGGTCGGCTCGATGCCGCCGGTGTGGACTGCGCGGTGTTCTACCCGGTGCCCGTGCATCGGCTGCCCGCCTACGGCCTCGACCTCGACCTGCCGGAGACCGAGAGAGCCTGCCGGGAGGTGCTGTCGCTGCCGATCCGGCCCGGGCTCACCGAGCACGAGATCGACCGCGTCATCCGCGCGGTGAACGAGGAGGCGACCGACCGTGGCTGACCTGCGGGCAGGGCTGGTGGGCCTCGGGCAGATGGGACGGCATCACGCTCGGGTGCTCTCGTCTCTCGAAGGCATCGAGCTGGTCGGCATCGCCGACCCCGCGCCCCAGCTCGACCGCACCAACGCGCACCTGCCGGTGGTGCCCGGCGTCGACGACCTCCTGGAGCTCGGGATCGACCTGGCCGTGGTGTGCGTTCCGACGTCGAGCCACGAGGCGGTGGCCCTGCGACTCGCCGAGGCGGGCGTCCACACGCTGATCGAGAAGCCGGTCGCCCCGGACGTCGGGTCCGCGCGGCGGATCGCGCAGGCCTTCGGTGCGGCCGGACTCGTCGCCTGCGTCGGCCACATCGAGCGGTACAACCCGGCGCTCCAGGAGCTCCGGCGGCGGCTCTCCAACGGTGAGCTGGGCGAGATCTACCAGATCGCCACCAGGCGACAGGGCCCGTTCCCGGCCCGCATCGCCGACATCGGCGTGGTGCTCGACCTGGCCACCCACGACGTCGATCTCACCGCCTGGGTGACCAAGCGCCCCTATGTCACGCTCTCGGCCCGTACCGCGCACCGGTCGGGTCGCGAGCACGAGGACCTGGTCGCGGCGGTCGGGACCCTGGCGGGCGGGATCGTGGTCAACCACCTGGTGAACTGGCTCTCGCCGCTCAAGGAGCGGATCACGGTCGTCACCGGCGAGCGCGGGACACTCGTGGCCGACACCATCGCCGGCGACCTGACCTTCTACTCCAACGGCCTCGCCCCGGTCTCGTGGGACACGCTGGCGTCGTTCCGCGGCGTCGTGCAGGGCGACGTGATCAGGTATGCCATCCCCAAGCGAGAACCCCTCGTCGTCGAGCTCGAGTCCTTCCGTGACGCGGTTGCCGGTGGCGACCGTCGCATCGTCACGATCGAGGACGCCACGCACACCGTGGAGGTCGCCGAGGCGATGCTCCGGGCAGCGTCCACCGGCGAGGCCCAGGTGATCGGCGAGGTCGTGGTGACGTGATCTTGCCGAGGTCGACCGTCGCTGAGGCGGCGTCGCGATGAGTGTCCTGGCCCGTGCCCTGCCGAAGCGGTCGGAGGACGCCGACGTGCGCCTCGCCGTACGACGTGGTGCGTGGGTGCTGCTGGCGGTGATCATCGCCCAGGCGGCCTGGATCCTCGCCGCGCCACCGTTCCGCGGGATCGACGAGTTCGACCACGCCTTCCGAGCCGCCGG
>JAWWPM010000532.1:0-5800 GCA_033854915.1 Nocardioidaceae bacterium | reverse complement strand
GGACGGACGGACCCTTCGGCGGCAACGCGCTGGCGTCCAACGGGCACCTCCACGACGCCGCGTTGTCCTTCCTCGGCACCCTGCCCGATGACGACGACGATCCCGACTCGCCTCGCCGCGGCCCCGGCTCGGTCCACGACTTGATGTCGCACCGCACCCGCGGGGAGGACTAGCCTGCGACTCACGATCCACCGAACGCGAGGAGTGATGATGCGTATCAGCGACGTACTCACCAGCAAGCCCGGCGGCCAGGTGATCACGATCGGACCCGATGCCACCGTGCGCGACCTGCTCGGGCTGCTGGCCCAGCACAACGTCGGCGCGGTCGTGGTCTCCGCGGACGGCGAGCGCGTGGACGGCATCGTCAGCGAGCGCGACATCGTGCGCCGGCTCGCCGAGAGCGACGCGGTCCTCGACGGTGCGGTCAGCGCGATCATGACCAGCGATGTGCAGACCTGCGCGCCCGACGTGCCCGTGGACGACCTCCGGCGCCTGATGACCGAGCGCCGGATCCGCCACGTGCCCGTGGTCACCAACGGCAAGCTCACCGGCATCATCAGCATCGGCGACGTGGTGAAGTCCTCCATCGGCCAGCTCGAGTTCGAGCGCGATCAGCTCGACAACTACCTGCACCAAAGCTGAGCTCAGCTCACGTCGTACGACGTGCGGCTGGCCGGCCCTGCACGGTTCGAGCCTGCGCAACCGACCATGGCCCGAGTAACCGACCGTAGAGGCGTCTTGCCGACCGTTTGAACAGTGCACCTAGATCGCACAGAGGTCGGTTACTCAACAGCATCGGGCGAGGCCGTAGGCTCGGTCGCGACCGACGCCGAGAGGAACCACCGCCATGAGCATCGACAAGCCCGAGATCGACTTCCCCGACTTCGAGCCGCCGACCGATCTGGTGATCGACGACCTGGTGGAGGGCGACGGCGCCGAGGCGACGGCCGGGGCCACCGTCAAGGTGCACTACGTCGGAGTCGCGCACTCGACGGGTGAGGAGTTCGACGCGTCCTACAACCGCGGCGAGCCGCTGCAGTTCCGGCTCGGCGTGGGACAGGTCATCTCCGGCTGGGACACCGGCGTCCAGGGGATGAAGGTGGGCGGCCGGCGCAAGCTGGTCATCCCGCCGCACCTGGGCTACGGCGACCGCGGCGCCGGCGGCGCGATCAAGCCGGGCGAGACGCTGATCTTCGTGTGCGACCTGATCGAGGTGCGCTGAGCGACGTGGGCGGAGGGGGCGGCGTGGGAGATCCCGGCCGGCTGGTCCCGATCCGCGACGCGAGCATCCGGCTGGGCCAGTTCCTCAAGCTCGCCGACCTGATCGACCAGGGAGCCGACGCCAAGCCGCTGCTCGCGGCCGGCGAGGTGAGCGTGAACGGCGAGGTCGAGACCCGCCGCGGCCGGCAGCTGGTCAAGGGCGACGTGGTCACCCTCACCGGCGCCGACGCGACAGTCGGCTAGCCCGGCTGCTAGGTGGCCAGCACCGCGACGGTGTGGATCAGCACGCCCACCAGACCGCCGACGATGGTGCCGTTGATCCGGATGAACTGCAGGTCGCGCCCGACGTGGAGCTCGATGCGGCGCGCCGCCTCCCGGCCGTCCCACCGCTCGATGGTGTGGGTGATCACCGCGGTGAGCTCCGCGCCGTACCGCTCGACCGCGAAGACCGCGACGTCCGCAGCCGTGCCGTCCAGCCTGGCGCGGAGGGGCTCGTCGTCGCGCAGGCGTACGGCGAACTCGTTGACCTCGCGCACCAGCCTGGCCCGCACGGCTCCCTCGGGGTCGACCAGCGACGACTGGAGCGCCCGGCGGAACCCGTTCCAGAGCGCGATGCTCGACTCCACCACCTGCGGGTGCTCGAGGAGCCGCAGCTTGAGCTGCTCGGTGCGCTCCTGGGTGTCGGCGTCCGTCAGCAGGTCGTGGGCGAGACGGGCGAGCATCGAGTCGAGCGCCTGACGGGCCGGGTGGTCGGTGTCGTCGCGGATGACGGCGAGCCAGTCGACCAACTCGGCGTAGACCCGCCGGGTGACGGCGTCGTTCAGCCGCTCGGGAGCCCACCACGGCGCCCGCTCCCCCAGCACCTCGGCGAAGGTCTCCGGGTGCTCGACCATCCACGCGTGCAGCTCGCGCAGGGCCAGGTCGACCAGGCCCTGGTGCAGGTCGTCGCGCACCACCTCGGCCAGCAGCCCGCCGAGGAGCGGCGAGATCGGTTCCTCACGGAAGCGCGGCACCAGTGCCTCGGTGACGAAGTCGGCGATGTGGTCGTCGCGGACCTTGCCCAGGCCGATGGCCAGCACGTCGGAGACCTCGTCGACGACGCGTCGCGCGTTCTCCGGCTCGGCCAGCCAGCGACCTACCCGTAGGGAGATGGTCGCCGAGGACACCCGCTCCCGGATGATGCTCTCCTGCAGGAAGTTCTCTCCCACGAACTCCTCGAGCCCGCGACCCAGCTCGTCCTTGCGACGCGGGATCAGCGCAGTGTGCGGGATCGGCAGCCCGAGCGGGTGCTTGAAGAGCGCCGTGACCGCGAACCAGTCCGCGATCGCGCCGACCATCGACGCCTCGGCGCCGGCGTTGACGTAGCCGAGGAACCCGTCCTGCCCGAGCGTGACCAGGTAGACCACGGCCGCGAACGCCAGCAGCGAGACGGCCAGGGTTCGCATCCGTCGCAGCGCGCGTCGGCGCCGGTCGTCGGCCTGGGGGTCGGGGGTGATCATCGCGATCGTCGTCATCGCGCACGATTCTCGCCCATGGGGTCACCGGCCGGAGCGGCCCCACCATGAGCCCGGTACGACGGGTGCCAGAATGCGGCCCATGGCCGCCCCTCGCACCGTCATCACCTTCGGCACGTTCGACGTGTTCCACGTCGGACACCTGCGCGTCATCGAGCGTGCCGCGGCGCTCGGGGACCGGCTGGTCGTGGGCGTCTCCGCCGACGCGCTGAACCTGCGCAAGAAGGGCCGCGAGCCGGTCTTCAGCCAGTCCGAGCGGATGGCCATCGTCGGCGCCCTGAAGAAGGTCGACGACGTCTTCGTCGAGGAGAGCCTCGAGCTCAAGCGCGACTACATCCAGCAGTACGCCGCCGACGTCCTGGTGATGGGCGACGACTGGGAGGGCAAGTTCGACGAGTTCCGCGACATCTGCGAGGTCGTCTACCTCTCGCGCACTCCCGCCATCTCCACGACGGCCCTGATCGAGAAGATCTCCTCCTCCACCTGAGGCATCCCGTCCAGCCGGCCACGTTTAGGGTGGACCGGTCTCGGGGCAGGCTGCCCGCAGACATCTGGCGACCGCCGTCGCCGTCTGCACGTCCACCAGCAGTCGACCCAGGGGAGACTTCCGATGCGCCGTTCCGTCGCCGCCGCCGTGGTGGCACTGAGCACGGCTCTGACCGTCACGTCCGTCGCCTCGACGGACTCGGCGGCCGCCACCGGCACGACGCTCACCCAGCAGAGCGCGGCCCGTGCCGAGGCCCGGTCTGCACTCCGCACCGCGCAGCACGTGCTGTCGACCACGAGCACCCCGCGGTCCACCGACCCGACGATGGCGCTGCTGCACCTGCGGCTGACCATGGACAGCCTTTCGGGGGCGGACCGTCGGCAGGCGGCCGCGATCCTGGCCCGGCCGACCGGCCACCCCGACTTCTTCGGACAGACCTACTCGGTCAAGGCGAAGAAGAAGTGCCGCGGCCACATCTGCATCCACTGGGTGCCCACGACCGCGGACGCCCCGCCCAACAAGCACTGGGTCCACAAGATGCTGAAGATGATGAACCACGTCTGGTCCTACGAGGTGGGTCGGCTCGGCTACCACCGCCCCCTCTCCGACGGGCACCGGGGCGGGAACGCCAGGTTCGACGTGTATCTCAAGGAGCTCTTCCACGAGGGCCTGTACGGCCTCACCACGGCCGAGCGACCCACGTCGTACAACGGCAACCTCTACTCCGGCTACCTGCTCCTCGACAACGACTTCGCCCGCAGCCAGTACGGCGCGAAGCCGATCCAGGTCGCCAAGGTCACCGCCGCGCACGAGTTCTTCCACGCCGTCCAGTTCGGGTACGACGTGCACGAGGACTCGTGGCTGATGGAGGCCACCTCCACGTGGATGGAGGACCAGTTCGACGACCGCAGCAACGACAACCGCCAGTACCTCCCCTACGGCCAGCTCGCCGATGCCGACCAGCCGCTCGACACCTACCAGGTCGGTGGCGCCGCGCAGTACGGCAACTGGGCCTACTTCGCGCACCTGAGCCAGCGGTTCGGGAAGGGCATCGTGCGCTCCATCTGGAACTCGGCGGGTGCCTTCGCCGGGGCGGGACACCAGTACTCCGCGCACGCGCTGCGTTCCGTGCTCGGACACCACGGCGGGTTCGACCGCGACTTCGTCCGCTACTCCGCGGGCAACCTCACTCCGGGGCACGCCTACGCCGAGGGTGGCCACTACCCGAGCCCGTCGCTGCTGGCCCAGTGGCAGCCCACACAGGCCGCGCCGTCGGTCGGGCCGGCCACCTTCCAGGTGCGTCACCTCGCGTCGGGCAGCGTCAAGGTGCTGCCGGGAGCCGATCTCGGCCAGCGCGGCTGGCGGCTGCGGCTGCACGTCAACGGTCCGAAGAAGCGCAAGGACCCGGTGGCCTACGTCGTGGTCCACACCAAGCGGCACGCCTGGATCAGGAAGTCGGTCCACCTGAACCGCCGCGGAGACGGCCACCTCTCGGTGCCGTTCAGCAACCGCAAGGTCGACTTCGTGACCCTCACCGTGGCCAACGCGTCGACGTCGTTCCATCACTGCGGGCACGGTGCCTTCTCGTGCTCGGGCAATCCGCGCGTCGCCAACCCGACGTTCGCGGTCAAGGTGGCGGCGGTCAGGCGCTAGCCGCGAGCCACCGACACACGACCGAGACATGGTCGTTATCGATTCGATATCCGAGACCTTTTCGTAACTATTTCACCTCGATATTGATTCGTTATGCCTCCGATGCACGACAGCGATTATCGGATGGTTGTGTGAGTGTCCTGGTCATCGCCTCCGCCGGCCGTGTGTCGGCGTGTGCGCCCGACCACTCCCGGCGGACTCGTCGAGAGGACACACCCACCGAAAGGCGCGTACATGCGACTCAAGACACCGCTGGTCGCCCTGTCGTCCGCCGGACTGCTCGCTCTCGCCGCATGCGGCGGAAGCGGATCCTCGGGCCCTCCCACCAGCAACCCGCCCGTCAAGGGCGGTGACACCGGCAACGGCAAGGACGCCAAGGCTCAGGGGCCGTTCACCATCTCGGGCGCCCAGAAGGGCGGCATCGTCACGGTGATGACCCTGACCGGCCTCACCACCACGATCGACCCGAGCGAGAGCTACTACACCGACACCTCGTCGATCCTCAACGGTCTGCTCACGCGGTCGCTGACGCAATACAAGTACGACCCGGTGCACAAGCAGATGATCCTGGTGCCCGACCTGGCCACCGACCTCGGCCGCTCCAACGACGCCTTCACCAGGTGGACGTTCACGATCCGCTCGGGTGTGAAGTGGGAGGACGGCTCGCCGGTCACCGCCAAGCAGGTCGCGTGGGGTATGACGCGGTGCATGGACGCCGCGACGTTCCCGACCGGCCCGTGCCAGTACTACTCCAAAGCCTACTTCAAGGGCGGCTCGTCCTACAAGGGCCCCTACACCGACCCCGGTGCGAAGTACAAGGGCATCCAGGTCAAGGGCAACAAGATCACCATCCACATGGCCAAGCCCTTCCCGGACATGCCGTACTGGGGCACCTTCCCGGCCAACGGCCCGATCCCGCTGGGCA
>JAWWPM010000531.1:0-7451 GCA_033854915.1 Nocardioidaceae bacterium | reverse complement strand
GCACCCCGCGCCGGACGTCCGGCTCGGCCGCGATGAGCCCGGCCCACTCCCCGTCGACCTCCACGTCGAGGAGCAGCCCCTGCTCGGCGAGCTCCTGCAGGTCGTCACGGGTCTCGGCGCGGGTGTGCCGCCCGTGCGCCGGCTCGCGGGCGACGTCGTCGTCGAAGATCTGCCGGTAGCGGTCGTAGATCGCGGTGTCAGCACGGGGTACGGCGCGCAGCTCGGGCGGCAGGGGCCGCAGCCGCAGGTCGCCCAGCAGGCCGACCAGCTGGCGCTGCTCCGGCCGGGTGCCGGGCCACGACCCGATCTCGTCGGAGGTGGTCAGCAGCACGAACTTCGGCGCAAAGGCCGCGAACTCCCGGCGCGCGACCGCCATGAGCGACTCGGCATCCGACACGGCCAGTGGCCGGTCCGAGCCGGAGACCCCCATGAAGGGCAGGTCGGGGTCGCGCCCGAGGTAGCGCGGCCCGACCAGCACGTGGCCGCCGCGGTCCAGGGGCAGCCAGCGGTCGAGGTACGACGTCGGCGGTTCACCACTCTGCGGTGCGACCTGCGCGAACGACGTGGCGTAGGCCGGGTCCTGCGCGGCGGTGTCGAGCCAGAAGCCCAGCTCCTCGGCGAGGGCCGAGCGGCGCTGCTCCTCGCCGACGTGCTCGCGCACCCAGGGGTGGAGCCCGGCGTCGGCCGCGTCGACCAGGGCGTCGATCGTCGGCAGGGCCGGGTGCGGTTTCGTCATCGGTCCACCCTTGCCGACGATCGGCCCGTCGGCGAACTGGTTTTCGGCCGCCGGTCAACCCCGGCCGAACACGACCAGCGTGCGGCCGCCCTCACCGCGCGCCATCTGCTCGAAGGCGTCCGGCACACCGGACAGGCCGACCCGGCTGGTGACCATGCCCGCCAGGTCGAGACGCCCGGCGCGTAGCAGCTCGACCAGCTCGGGGAGGTCGCGCTCGGCGTCGCTGTTGCCGTAGATGCTGCTCACCAGCGTCCGCGAGAAGTGGAAGAGCTCGAGCGGGCTGAACGTCACCTGCTGGTCCTTGGGGCCGAGACCGACGACCACACAGGTGCCGCCACGTCGTACGGACGTCCAGGCCTGGCGGATCGTGCCGGCCGAGCCCACGCACTCCAGCGCGGCGTCGACGCCGCGCCCGTCGGTCATCGCGCGCAGCTGCTTGCCCAGAGCCGACATCGGCTGGCCCGGGTCTGCGAGCAGGAAGTCGGTGGCTCCAGCGGCGCGGGCCAGCGCCTCCTTGGCCGCCGAGGTGTCGACGGCGACGATTCGTCCGGCGCCCGCGATCCGGGCCCCGGCGACGGCGGCCAGGCCGATGCCACCCTGGCCCAGCACCAGCACGGAGTCACCGGCCCCGACGTGCGCCGCGTTGCGGGCCGCGCCGACGCCGGTCAGGATCGCGCACCCGAGCAGGGCCGCCTCCTCGAGAGGGACGTCGTCGGGGATCCGCACCACGGCGGTCGCCGGGCAGACGACCTCCTCGGCCATCGCGCCCAGGCCGAGGCAGGCCTCGAACGGCGTACCGTCGGCCAGCGTTCCGCCCGGTGAGCCGGTCATCCCCTCGATCGCGGCGCACAACCACGGCTCCCCGTGCGTGCACCACCAGCAGGTGCGGCACGGCACCGCCCAGTTGAGCACCACGTGGTCTCCGACGGCGACGTCGGTCACCTGGTCGCCCACCTCGACGACGACGCCAGCGGCCTCGTGCCCGAGCACCAGGGGGTACGACGGCGCGAGGGTGCCGTTGACCATCGACAGGTCGGAGTGGCAGACCCCGACCCCTGCGATCTCGACGCGCACGTCCACCGGGGTCATGGCCCGCAGCTCGACCTCCGTGACCTGGAGAGGCTCGCCGGGTCCGGTGGCCACGAGTGCCTGCGTCATCGATTGACCTTTCCAAATCGGTGCGGACTCGCGATGGTAGTCGGACGACCCGGCGGCCCCGCCCGGTGCCACGGGTCGTCAGGAGGCGGCGCCAGATGGTCCCCGAACACGAAGCGACCGTGCGCCGCTTCTTCGACGAGCTGTGGAACGACGGCGACCTCGACTGCGCCGACGACGTGCTCTCTCCCGCCCACATCCACCACATCGGGGACGTCTCGATGGTCGGTCCGGACGAGGTGAAGGACACCGTCGTGCGCTTCCGTACGGCGTTCCCCGACCTCCACTTCGACCTCGAGGACGTCATCAGCGACGCCGACCGTGTCGTCGTCCGATGGACCGCGACCGGGACCCACGCGGGCGAGTTCGCCGGGGTCGCTGCCACCGGCCGGAGCGCCCGCTGGACCGGGATCGACCTGGTCCGGCTCGAGGACGGGCGGATCGTGGAGCTGTGGGCAGCGGCCGACGGCGCCGGGCTGTTCGAGCAGCTCACGGAGTGACCGCCGCGGCGGCCGGAGTGCCGGATGGAACGATGGGGCCATGACCACCGTCCAGATCGTGCTCGGCGCTGCCGCGCTCCTGGTGGCGCTCTGGCTGGTGGTGCTGATCGTGCTCGACCGGCTCCCGGGCGACCCCGTCTTCGGCGCCCTGGTGGTGCTCGAGGTCGGCGTGCTCGTCCAGCTCGTGATCGGGCTGGCCCGGGTGTTCGGTGACCATGCCGACGTCAACACGGCGGCCTACCTCGGCTACCTCGTCGGAGCACTTCTGGTGCTGCCGATCGGCTTCGTCTGGTCGGCCGGCGAGCGCACCCGGTCGGGAACGGCCGTGCTGCTGGTCGCCGTGGTCGTGCTGCCGTTCCTCTCCCTGCGTCTCCACGACCTGTGGTCCGTCCGGTGAGCACCCCCGCCCCCTCGACCCGCACCGGCTTCGGTCGCGTCCTGGTGTTCGTGTACGGCGTCTTCGCGGTCGCCGCCACCGCGCGCGCCCTGGTCCAGCTCGCCACCGACGCGTCCATCGCGCCGGTGGCCTACTCGCTCTCGCTGTTCTCCGGGCTCGTCTACATCGCGGCCACGTGGGCCCTGGGCAGCGACCGCCGCCGACTGGCGATGGCCACGATCCTCGTGGAGCTGACCGGGGTGCTGGTCGTCGGCACCCTCAGCCATCCCGACGACATCGACAAGGCCAGCGTGTGGTCCGACTACGGCAATGGCTACGGCTTCGTGCCGCTGGTGCTGCCCTTCGTCGGGCTGTGGTGGCTCTTCCGGTTGGGCCGAGCCGACCGGGGATCGGCTGGTCCTGCCTAGGCCAGGAACCTGACCGGGTGCTCGAGCAGCTCCACGAGCGCGGCGACCCACCGGGCAGCCAGCAGGGCGTCGGCAAGCTCCTGGTCGATCGAGAGCGTCAGCGCCAGCACCTTCCCGGGCACCAGCACGCCGTCCTCGACGACCGGCTCGTCACGCACCGCGCCGATGGCGAGCACCGCACGCCGGCTCGGCGTGATGTCGATGGAGAGCTCGGCGACACCGGCCGCGCCGAGGTCCACGACCGTGATCACACCGGGCTCGAGCTCGGCGGCCAGCAGCCGGTCCGCCGACGCTCGGGTGGTCAGCGCCGCCAACGCGGCGTGCACCCCGGTCACGGTCAGGGAGCCCACGTCTGCGACCAGGGGGGTCGCCACGCCGGGCTCGGTCGGCACCGCGACGGCCACGTCGATGATCGGCCGGGCGTCGCCGAGGGTGGCGCCGTCGTAGGCCGAGGCCACGGCCTTGACCACCAGGTCGGTGAGCGTGACCCGCTCGGCGTCGGCGTTGATCTCGTCGAGCACGGCCAGGAGCGGCTCGGCCCGGACCGTCTCACGCAGGTGCAGCTGGGCCAGAGACCCCACCTCGGTGGCCACCGGGTCCGGCTCGGGCTCCGCCTCGACGTCGTACTCCGGCTCGAGGGCGGCGGCGTGGGCGGGCTCACTGTGCGACTCGACGTCGGCCATCGGCGGCGGGGTGGGCACGACTGGATGCATCGCGGTCAGGCCCAGGACGTCTGCCACGCTGCGGGTGCGGGGTTCGCCGACAACGAGTGGGTCCTCGAGGTCGGGGGCCCTGCGCAGCTCGGAGGCGACACGCCGCGGGACGTACGCCGGCTCTGGCGCGGCAGCGGGTTCGGCCAGGCCGAGCTCGACCATCAGCGCGTCGAGGTCACCCACTATCTCGTCGGGATCGGCGAGCACCGCGAGCGGGGTGCCCGGGTCGACCTGCGCACCGGTCGCGACGAGGGCCTTGACCAGGACACCCGGCTCCGAGACCTCGACACTCACCAGGAGCTTCTCGGTCTCGACCGTCGCGAGACTCTGGGCGCCGGCGAAGGCCGCTGACTCCTCCACCAGCCACTCGGCCAGCACCCCTTCGGTCGGGTCCTCGGCGAGCTCTGGCATGCGCAGCACACGTGCCACGGGTGCACCTCATGGGAGTGGGAACCGTCGAGACGGACCCGCCCTCCCAAGACGGCCCCGACGCGTTCACGAACGTGCCGATGCTAGGGGAACCGCGCAAGCCGCCACCACCCGCGGGGAGGTCACGGGTTCGACACAACGACCGATCCGTCCCCATGCGCACCACGTGCCACGGGGACTTCTGTCAGCGGCGGCCGGAGAACGCCGCGGCGCTGTGGCTGCCGCCGCCGGACGACGTGCGAGCCGCGGCCGCGGGGCGGCGGGGAGCGCGGTTGCCGCCGGTGGACTGCTTCTGGCCGCCTTGCTTGCCGCTGCCCTGCTTCGGGGCACGCGGGCTGCGCTGCGCCGAGGAGGACGACGCGCGACCCTGGCCGCCACCGCCGCCGCGACGTCGGTTGCGCCCGCCGCCACCGCTGCCTCCGCTGCGCTGCTGGTGCAGGGCGGTCGGGGCCAGGTCGATGCTGCCGGTGAGCGTGCGCTCACCGGGGGCGAGCTCGAGCAGGATCGCGTGGGTCGATCCGGTGATGCGGGTCGTGGTCGGCTTGATGCCGGCGGCCTTGGTGAGGTCGCGCACGTCGCGCACCTGCTCGCTGGTCATCAGGGTGACCACGGTGCCGGAGTTGCCGGCCCGCGCCGTACGCCCGGAGCGGTGCAGGTAGGCCTTGTGCTCGACCGGCGGGTCGGCGTGGACGACCAGGGCGACGTCGTCGACGTGGATGCCACGCGCGGCGATGTCGGTGGCGACCAGCGTCGAGGCCTTGCCGGAGTGGAAGGCCTCCATGTTGCGCGTGCGGGCGCCCTGGCCGAGGTTGCCGTGCAGCTCGACGGCGGGTACCCCGCTCTTGTTGAGCTGGCGGGTCAGCGCCTTGGCTCCGTGCTTGGTGCGGGTGAACACGATCAGGCGGCCGGGCGCGCTGGCCAGGTCGACCAGGATCGGCAGCCGACTGTCGCGGTCGACGTGCAGCACGTGGTGGGTCATCGTCGAGATCGGCGACTGCGCCGAGTCGGCCTGGTGGGTCTTGGGGTCGTGGAGGAACTGCTTGACCAGGGTGTCGATGGCCTTGTCCAGCGTCGCCGAGAAGAGCATCTTCTGGCTGCGCTGAGGAGTGCGGCCCAGGATCCGGCGTACCGCCGGCAGGAAGCCGAGGTCGGCCATGTGGTCGGCCTCGTCGAGCACCGTGATCGCGATGTCGTCGAGGGTGCAGTGGCCCTGGCCGATCAGGTCCTCGAGCCGGCCGGGGCAGGCGACGACGATGTCGACGCCGTTGCGCAGCGCGGTGACCTGGGGGTTCTGGCCGACTCCGCCGAAGACGGTGCGCGTGGTGAGGCCGGCGGCCTTGGCGAGGGGAGCGAGGGCGGCGTCGATCTGGCCGACCAGCTCGCGGGTCGGGGCCAGGATCAGCGCGCGCGGTGAGCGGGCGCGCGCCTTCGGCCCGTCGGCCAGCCGGGCGACGATCGGAAGCAGGAAGGCGTAGGTCTTGCCGGAGCCCGTGCGGCCACGGCCGAGCACGTCGCGGCCGGCCAGCGAGTCGGGCAGGGTCGCGGCCTGGATCGGGGTGGGGATGTCGATGCCCTGCTGGGCGAGGACTGCGGACAGGCGTGCGGGCACGCCGAGTGATGCGAAGGAAGTCAAGGGATGCGCTATCTGTGCGATGCCTCGCCAACAGCCGGGGTCCGAAGGGTTTCCGGGCGGCTACGCACGGAGCAGATGTCAGCTGCTACGACGTGCGGACAACTCGCGGCGAGAGTTCGACGAGCTGATGGGACCAGCGTACCCGTAGTACGCCGTACGCCCGGCATCGTCGCGAGCGCGGCCCGGCGACCTGACAGGATGCGCGGGTGAGCAACGACGGGCCGGCGATGGCCGAGACCAGGCTTGCCCTGACCCGCATCGAGGAGGTCGATCCGCGGATCCGCTCGGTCAACGCGGTGAACCCGCACGCCCTGGCCGAGGCCGAGACCGCCGACCGCGAGCGTGCCGCCGGTCACCTCCGCTCCCCGCTGCACGGTCGGCCCGTGCTGGTCAAGGACAACATCGACACCGCCGGGCTGTCCTCGACGGCCGGCTCCCTCGCCCTCGCGGGCACCCCACCGAACGCCGACGCCGCTCTCGTACGACGTCTCCGCGACGCGGGCATGGTGGTGCTGGGCAAGACCAACCTGAGCGAGTGGGCCAACATCCGTGACGAGCACTCGACGTCCGGCTGGAGTGCGCACGGCGGCCTGACCCGCAACCCCTACGCGCTCAACCGCACGGCCTGGGGCTCGAGCTCCGGCAGCGGAGCCGCGATCGGGGCCCGGCTCGCGCCGTACGCGATCGGCACGGAGACCAACGGCTCGATCACCGCGCCCTCGGCCGCCTGCGGTTGTGTCGGGATGAAGCCCACCGTCGGCCTGGTGCCGACCGACGGCATCGTCCCGATCTCGTGGACCCAGGACGCGCCGGGCCCGATGACCCTGACGGTGGCCGAGAATGCCGCGCTGCTCGACGTCATCGCCGGCACCGATACCGCCTCGGTGCTGGAGGCCGGGGTCCGCGGCCGCCGGATCGGCGTACCCCGCGACCTGTGGGGCTACAGCGGCCACGCCGACGCCGCCGGCGAGAGGGTGCTCTCGATGCTGTCGGCAGCAGGTGCGGAGATCGTCGACGACCTCGCGCTGCCGGCCCTGAAGGAGATCGACGACGAGCACGTCCTGAACCTGATGCTGATCGAGCTCGTGCACGGCCTTGCCCAGTATCTCCAGGGCCGCGGTGCCGAGGTGCGCAGCCTGGCCGACGTCGTGGACTTCAACCGGGCCCACGCCGACAGCGAGCTGCCGTGGTTCGGGCAGTCGCTGTTCGAGAAGGCGCTGACCCTCGACGGCCCCTCCTCGCCGCAGTACCTCGACGCCGTCGACGCCTGCGCGGCCGCCGGGCTGGCCGAGCTCAGCCGCACCCTCGGCGAGCACGACCTCGACGCCCTGCTGGCGCCGGCGATGGCGCCGCCCACCCCGATCGACCTGGTCAACGGCGACCACGGGTCCGGAGGCGCCAGTGACTCCAGCGCACTGGCGGGGGCCCCGATCCTGACCGTCCCGGTCGAGCTCGCGCACGGTCTCCCGGTCGCCGTCAGC
>JAWWPM010000530.1:0-4749 GCA_033854915.1 Nocardioidaceae bacterium | reverse complement strand
CTGGCTGCGCACCGGCGACAAGGGCGAGATCGATGCCGACGGCTTCCTGCGGATCACCGGGCGGATCAAGGAGCTCTTCAAGACCTCCGGCGGCAAGTACATCGCGCCCCCGGCGATCGAGTCGAAGTTCAAGGCGATCTGTCCCTACGCCAGCCAGTTCGTGGTGTTCGGCAACGAGCGCAACTTCGTGGTCGCCCTGATCACACTCGACCCCGACGCGATGGCCGACTGGGCCAAGGAGAACGCCGTGAGTGGCGACTACGCTGCGATCGTGGCCTCCGACGAGTGCCAGAAGATGGTGACCGGCTACGTCGAGGAGCTCAACCGCCGCCTCAACCGGTGGGAGACGATCAAGAAGTGGAAGCTCCTGGACCACGACCTCTCCGTCGAGTCCGGGGAGCTCACCCCGTCGATGAAGGTCAAACGCAACGTCGTCGAAGACAACTACGCCTCGGTGATCGACGGCTTCTACTCCTGACCCGGCTCCGCGCGACCGACGGAGGGGGCCGCGATGTCCGGCACGGCTGAGGTCTCGGTCTGGCGGTCTCTGCGCCGGGTCCTGGCGAACAAGCCTCTGCGCCGGGTGCAGCTGGCGTTCTTCGGCTCGCTGATCGGCGACTGGGCCTACGGCACGGCGCTGACGGTCTGGGCCTACCGCGACGGCGGGGCGACCGCTGTCGGGGCGTTCACCGCGGCCCGCTTCGTGTCGATGGCGCTCACCTCGCCGCTGGGTGCGGCGATCGCCGACCGGGTGCCGCGCCGGACGTTCATGATGACCCTCGACCTGCTCCGCGCGGTCCTGGTCGCAGGGGCTGCCCTGTCGCTCGGGTTCGGCTGGTCGTCGTGGACGGTGTACGCACTCGGACTCCTGGCGGCCGTCGTCGGGGGGCCGTTCCGGGCCGCTCAGGCCGGCCTGATCCCGCGTCTGGTCGACGAGCCCGACCAGCTCACGGCGGCCAACGCCGTGGCGTCCAACCTCGAGAACGTGGTCGTCTTCGCCGGTCCGGCACTCGGCGCCGCCCTCGTCGGGCTGACCGGCGTGGAGCTCGTGTTCTGGGTCAACGTCGGCACCTTCCTGCTGTCGTTCCTGCTCGTGCTCGGTGTCCGGGTGCCCCATCGCGAGGTGAACGACGAGGGGCGCACGCCAGACCACGACGAGGGTGGCTTCCTCCGACAGATCGGTGCCGGGTTCGCCCTGGTCGCCCGCGAGCGGGACCTACGCACCACCTCTCTCCTGGCGTTCTGCCAGGGGTTCATCTGGGGCGCCCTGATGGTGTTCCTGGTCGTGATCGCGGTGCAGACCCTGCACACGGGGCCGGCCGGTGTCGGCTTCCTCAACACCGTGATCGGAGCGATGACGATCGTCGGGGGAGCCGTGGTGCTGAGCCGGATGAAGCACGGCCGCCTGGGGTCCGACATGACCCTCGGTGTGCTCGGTTGGTCGGTGCCGCTGCTGGTGATGGCAGCCGTGCCGTCGCCGTTGACGACCCTTCTGGCCCTGGCAGTGATCGGCCTCATGGACCCGTGGGTGAACCTCGGACTGGAGACCATCCCGCAACGGATCGCCCCCGAGCACGCCATCTCCCGCGTCTACGCGGCGGTCGACAGCTCCCTGACCGGTGCCATGGCCCTCGGCGCGCTGGTCGCGCCCTGGCTGCTCGGCACGGTCGGCCTGCGCTCGTCGCTGGCCATCATGGGGGTCGTGGTGACGGCGTACGCCGCCTCGACCTGGCCGCACATGCGCCATCTGGACGCCCGGCTCACGCCGCCGGTGGCGCTGCCCCTGCTCCGCTCGCTGGCGCTGTTCGCCCCGCTCCAACCCTCCGTGCTGGAGGCCGTCGCCCGCAAGCTCGTCGAGATCGACGTCACGCCCGGTGCCGTGGTCGTCGCGGAGGGGGAGGTCTCCGACCGCTTCTACGTGATCGAGTCGGGCGAGGTGCGGGTCACCCAGTCCGGGACGGTCCTGCGAACCGAGGCGGCCGGCGACTTCTTCGGTGAGATCGGCCTCCTCCGCGACGTGTCCCGGACCGCCACCGTCACCGCCATCGCACCGACCCGGCTCTACGCCCTCGACCGTGCCGACTTCCTGGACGCGGTGACCGGTCAGGACGAGTCGCTCGCCGCGACGGAGGACGTCATCTCACGCCGGCTCGCGGTCTGAGACCGGCACCCTCGCCGCGACCGACTTGGCGTTGTGTCGGCAACCCGACAGACGCGCGGCCGGTCGGGGAGCACCATCACCTCATCAGCAACCGGTACGGCTCACCAGAGAGGCAGAAGCCCATGACCGAGAACAGCAACGAGAACACCACCGCTCCTGAGACGGACGACGTGGAGGGCCACCGGGTCAAGGCAGCACCCGTGGACGAGCGCATCAAGCCCGGCCACCTGGTCGACGACGACGTCGAGGGCCACACGGTCCGGCAGGCGCCCGTGGACGAGCGGGTCAAGGCCGGCAGCCTGATCGACGACGACGTCGAGGGTCACCGAGTACGCCAGGCGCCGGTCGACGAGCGGGTCCGGCAGGGCCTGATCGAGGACGACGACGTCGAGGGCCACGCCGTGCGCCAGGCGCCGGCCGACGAGATGACCGACGAGGGGATCGAATTCGAGCGTCCCCGCTGACCCAGGTCGCGGGGAGCACGGGGGAACAGCACAGGGGCGGATGCGAGGGGGATCGTGTCGGGGGTCGGGCCGCACGCGGTCCGGCCCTCTGCCCCTTCCGGGAGACAACGCGATCGCACCAGGTGGTTGGATGGCCAAGTGCCGTCCTCGCTGCCACCGGGCGACCCGGCTCCCGCCGATGGTTCCCTGCCCGCATCGGCTCTGGCCGAGCTCGGCAGCCGCCCGTTCGGGATCTACGTCCACGTGCCCTTCTGCACCGTGCGCTGTGGCTACTGCGACTTCAACACCTACACCTCCGAGGAGCTGGGTGACCGGCCCGGCGCCTCACGAGCGACGTACGCCGAGGCGGCCATCGCCGAGATCAGGCTGGCCCGCCGCGTGCTGGGCGACGTCGACCTGCCGGTGTCGACGGTCTTCTTCGGCGGCGGCACTCCGACCCTGCTCGGCTCCGGCGACCTGGCATCGGTGCTGGCCTCCGTCGCCGCGGAGTTCGGGCTCGCGTCCGGCGTCGAGGTCACCACCGAGGCCAACCCCGACAGCGTCGCCGCCTGGGACCTCGAGGCCCTGCGCGAGGCGGGGTTCACCCGGATCAGCTTCGGCATGCAGTCGGCGGTGGACTCGGTGCTCGCGACGCTGGACCGGACCCACGACCCGCTGCGCGTCCCCGCGGTCGTGGAGTGGGCCCGCGCCGCCGGCTTCGACGAGGTCAGTCTCGACCTCATCTACGGCACGCCGGGGGAGACCCTGGCGGACTGGGAGGTCTCGCTGGAGGCCGCACTGGGCTGCCGGCCCGACCACGTCTCGGCGTACTCCCTGATCGTCGAGCCCGGTACGGCGCTGGCCCGCCGCGTCAGCCGCGGCGAGCTCCCGATGCCGGACGAGGACGACCTGGTCGACAAGTACGTCGTCGCCGACGAGCGGCTCGGCGCTGCCGGGCTGAGGTGGTACGAGGTGTCCAACTGGGCCCGCGACGACGACAGCCGGTGCCGCCACAACGAGCTCTACTGGACCGGCGGGCACTGGTGGGGCGTCGGGCCGGGAGCCCACAGCCACGTCGGGGGAGTGCGCTGGTGGAACGTCAAGCACCCCGCCGCGTATGCCGGTCGGCTCGCCGAACAGGTCAGCCCCGCCCTGGCGCGCGAGATCCTGGACGCGGAGACCCGCCGGGTCGAGCGGGTCCTGCTGGAGATCCGGCTCCGCGACGGGCTGCCGGTCTCGGTGCTCGACGCCACCGGTCGCCGGGCCGTGGCCGAGCTGGGCGAGCGAGGTCTGGTCGAGCTCGCGGCCGAGCGGCTCGTGCTCACCCGGCAGGGGCGCCTGCTGGCCGACGCGGTCGTGCGCGACCTGCTGCCGTAGCTTCCGCCGCCGGCATCCCGCACCCCCGCGGCGCGGGAAACACGCTCGACGTGGAGCCTCAGATTCCTGCGCCGGCCCGCCCGTCATGCGTAGGCTTGAACACGGCCGGAGCAGCCAGAGATTCAGGGAATGGGTGGACTTTGGTTACTGACACCGCACCCGCGACCGACGCATCCGCCCCTGCCGATCGCGACGCCTCGTTGTGGGGTCCGCGAGCCGCGCGTGCCCTCGGCGCGGTCGCCCTCCTCTGCATCCTGGGTTGGAGCGTCCCGGCCCTGGTGATGGCGAACCGGGGGTTCGCCGTGCAGGACGAGGGGACCTACGTGCTCTCGTACCGATGGTGGAGCAGCAACCCGTACTTCGTCTCCGGAGCCCAGTACTTCTACGGTCCCCTCTTCTCCGCCGTGAACGAGCAGATCGGTGCGTTGCGGGTGCTGCGGCTGGTCATGGTGATCGCCACCAACGCGTGGTTCGCAGCGTCGTTCCTGCGCTGGCTCGCACATCATCGGGGCGTCAGCTCCTTCGGTCACACCGCGACCAGCACCGCCCTCCTGACGGCGGCGGGCGGCATGGCGTACCTCTGGACTCCGCTCACCCCGGGCTACTACGACCTCACCGCCGACGCCAGCATCGCCCTGGTCGCGCTCATGCTGTCGTCGTTGAGGCGGCCGACCCGGCTCCCTGCCTGGCTGGGTCTGGTGGCCGGCGGGATCTCCTTTCTGCTGGTCCTCACGAAGTGGCCGGCCGTGCTGGTCGTCCTCCTCGTTC
>JAWWPM010000529.1:0-10035 GCA_033854915.1 Nocardioidaceae bacterium | reverse complement strand
CCTCCGGGATCATCGTCTGCTTGTTGAAGAAGTCGACCAGCTGCTGGACCTTGGCGGCCGACAGGTCGGGGTCGTAGGTGATCCAGACGGCCCCGTGCTCGAGGGTGTGCACCGCCCGCTCGGAGGGGACGGGCTCGGTGTAGACGCCCGCGTTCATCCAGATGCTGTTGTGCGGGCCGCCGACCGGCGGGGTGACGGCATAGGTCACCGGTCCGTCGACGTGGTCGTGGGTCAGCGTGCCGGCCCCGGCCGCCCCCGGCCCGGGGTAGCCGGCGGTGTCGTAGGCGATGACGCCCTTGATGTCGGTGGGGTTGGCCACCGTGTCGGGCTTGGTCTCGACCGTGGTCTGACCGGTGACGGCAGCGGGCAGGATCTGCTGGGTGTCTGCGGAGAGCTTCGTCTTGTGCAGACTGTGGTAGACGCCGACGCCGATGCCGATCAGGATCAGCAGGACCACCACGACCCCGAGCATGATGCGCCGGCGCTCGCGCTGCTTGTGCTCGCGCTGGATCTGGGCCGCGCGCTCACGTCGCGCGGTTTCGGCATCACGTCGAGAAGGCTTGGCCACGACGACACCCTAGAAGAGGCGTCCAACTCCGTGTCGGTGGGTCAGCCGACCTGTGACCCCAGCGTGATCCTCAGCGACATCGACGACCCGCCTCGCTGCACCGTGAACGGCACCGTGTCCCCCGGCTGGTGGGCCCGGATCGCCACGATCAGCGCGATGCCGTCGGCGACCGGCTCACCGGCGACCGCGGTGACCAGGTCTCCCTTGCGCAGGCCGGCCTTGGCCGCCGGGCTGGACGACTTGACCCCGAGGATCTTCGCTCCGGTGTCGCCGGCGCCGCCGGTGTTGACCGTCGCGCCGATGACGGGGTAGCGCGCCTGGCCGGTGCGCAGGATCTGGTCGGCGGTGATCTTCACCTGGTCGATCGGGATCGCGAACCCGACGCCGATGTTGCCGGACTGGCCGGTGCCGCTGCTGCCGGTGGTGGCGATCGCGGAGTTCACCCCCACCACCCGCCCGGTCAGGTCGACCAGCGGGCCGCCGGAGTTGCCCGGGTTGATCGCCGCGTCGGTCTGCACCGCGTTGATGTACGACGACGCCTCGGACGCCGCGTCGCTGGTGGTGACCGGCCGGTTGAGCGCGCTGACGATGCCGGAGGTGACCGTCGAGCTCAGGCCCAGCGGCGAGCCGAAGGCAACCACCTGGTCGCCGACCCGCAACAGGTGCGCAGAGCCCAGGCTGGCCGGCGGCAGGGACGGGCCGCTCTTGACGTAGAGGACCGCCAGGTCGTAGGTCGGGCTCCGCCCGACCACGGTCGCGCTGAACTTGTCGCCCTGCTGGTCGACGACCTCGATCGGCCCACCGTTGCTGACGGCGTCGGCGACGACGTGGTTGTTGGTGATGTAGTGCCCGGCGCTGTCGAGCACGAACCCGGAGCCGGTCGCGCCGTCCTTCTCGCCGTGGTACTGCGCCAGCACCTGGATCGTGCTCGGCAGCAGCCGCTGGGCGACCGCGGCCACCGAGTGGTTGCCGACCGGGAGCGGTGCCCTCGACACGGTGCCGGCGTCACCCAGCCCGCCCGTGAGCTGGCCCTCGGTCTGGTGCCGGTGCCAGCTCTCGTAGGCGGCACCACCGGCGACGCCGCCGACCACGCCGAGCACCAGGGCGAGCACGGACACGACCGGCCACAGCCAGCCCGGCACCCGGCCGCGCGAGGGCCGCGGCGCCGGCTGGACGCCGTACGGCTGGGTCGAGGGGCCGGGCGGCGGGTAGAAGGACCGGTACGACGGTCCCGAGGGCGCCGCAGCGGACGGTGGGTAGGACGCGTGGCCACCCTGGTAGCCGGTGATCTCGTCGCGCACGGGTGGCGGCGGCTGGACGCGCGGGGGCACCCAGCTCTCTGCGCCGGAGCCCGCGAGCGGTGCGGTGTCGTCGCTACCGGGTTGCTCGTCGCTCACGCGGACCTGGCTCTCCACCCTCGAGATGCCGCCCCACGAGGCGGCGTTCCGGCCCGGTCGGGCCCTACTGCGCGAGTGTACGACGCAGCGCCCGGAGCACGGGGTCCCCGTCCGCCCGGCGCCGGTGGGCCTGCTGCCGCAGCGAGGACTGGGCGGACCTGGGATCGGCCCGGTCGACGACCGCGGTGACGGTGCTGGTCAGGGAGGTGCCGTACGACACCTCGACGGGGCCTTCGACCGAGCCGGGCGCGTTCGCCGGGGACGCACCCAGCGCGAGCACACCCATCACGGCGGCGCCCACGGCACCGCCCCCGATCCCGGCCAGGCCGAGGTGCCGGCGGCTTCGCCCCCCGGCGATCTCGAACATCTCCTCGGGCATCGCCTCGTGCCACTCGGCGATCGTCCGGGAGACCATCAACGAGCCCTTGAGGTGCGACGGCGCCTCGGCTCGCGCGTACTGCATGGTGGACAGGCGGGTCTTCACCCAACCCTCGCGCTCGACCGCGTCGCGGCACTGGTGGCACGACTGGACGTGCTCCCAGGCCCGCTCCTCCTCGGCCGGCGAGAGCTGGCCGTCGAGCAGCGCACTGATGCGGGGTCCGAGGTGGCCGATCATGACGTCGACCCCTGTGGCACGGCGGCCGGTCCGCGGTAGCGGGTGCGGCCGTCGGCGGGTGCCCGGTGTGCCAGCGCCTCGCGGAGCATGGCGCGGCCGCGGTGGATCCGGGAGCGCACGGTGCCGAGCTTGGCGTCGAGGATCCGGGCGATCTCCTCGTAGGAGAGCCCCTCGACGTCGCACAGGACCACGGCCGCGCGGAACTCCGGCGGCAGGGTCGACAGGGCGCGCTCGATGTCGTCGTCGAAGGTCTGGTCGGCGTACGCGGTGTCGGGGGTCGGCAGCGCGCTGTGCAGCCGGTCTGCGCGCTCATCCGACAGCGCGTCGAAGCGGATCCGCTGCTTGCGACGGGCCTGGTCGAGGAAGAGGTTGGTGGTGATCCGGTGGATCCAGCCCTCGAAGGTGCCCGGCTGGTAGGTCGACAGGCTGCGGAAGACACGGACGAAGACCTCCTGGGTGAGGTCCTCGGCGTCGTGCCGGTTGCCGGTCAGCCGGAACGCGAGCCGGTAGACGCGGTCGGAGTGCCGGTCGACGATCTCTTCCCAGGTGGAGACGCCACCCTGCTCGGGGGTGGTGTCGTCGTACGTCTCGCTGGACACGGCGTCCACGGACTCCTCCTGAGGGCGCCTGCGCGCCGATGACCCGAACAGTGGCTTTTCCCTTCCTGACGACTCTCGACCCTGCGGCTGAGAAGTTCCTGTGAGGAGAGCACCCCGCACCTTGTGAACTGATCGGAGAGCTCACTGCTCCAACGAGCGACGGGGGCGGCAATGTTCCCCGAATCCTCGGCCGTCCCGGCGCGATAGTGTCGGCCTGACCGACGCGCTGACCCCTGATCGACCCACGACCGACCAACGACCGGAAGGCCACGACCGACATGCCCGTTGCCCCGCCCAAGCCCGCCAGCTGGTCCTACGCCGAGAGCTTCGTGGCCGAGGACGACGTGCTCGCCGCCGCCCGGGCCCGGGCCGACGAGGTCGGCGTGGTCGCGATCAGCGCCGGCGGCGGCGCGGCCCTGCGCTTCCTGGCCTCGGTGATCGAGGCGCGGGCAGTGGTCGAGGTCGGCACCGGCACCGGCGTCTCGGGGATGTGGCTGTTGCGCGGCATGCGCCCCGACGGCGTCCTCACCACCGTCGACATCGAGGCCGAGCACCAGCGGCTCGCCCGCGAGACCTTCACCGAGGGCGGTGTGGCGCCGCAGCGGGCTCGCACCATCGCCGGTGCCGCGCTCGACGTGCTCCCCCGGCTGACCGACGGGCACTACGACCTGGTCTTCTGCGACGGTGACAAGACGGAGTACGCCGCCTATCTGAAGGAGGCGCTGCGCCTGCTCCGGCCCGGTGGCATCGTGGCTTTCGACAACGCGTTGTGGCACGACCGCGTGGCCGACCCCTCCCAGCGCGACGAGGAGACCGTGACCATCCGCGACCTCGGCAAGGAGATCGCCGCCCACGAGTCGCTGGTCCCGGTGCTGCTCCCGGTCGGCGACGGGCTGCTGGCGGCCAAGAAGGAATGGTCGCCCGAAGCTTGAGTCAGGCGGGGCGGGCGGGCCGGAAGCCGGCGCCGCCCACGGCGACCGCCACGATCGCGCAGGCCTCGATCAGGATCGGGGCGCTGCCGATGATCTGCGAGCCCGGCGCGTCGTCGGCGCCGGCGGTGAAGGTCGCCTGGAACGCCGCTCGGGCGGCGTCGTCGACGAAGGCGTAGCAGCCCTCGAACCACTCGCCGGGCACGCAGCGCCAGGTCTTGAAGCCGAGGTCGGGCAGCGCGCTGAACCGGTCGTACGACGTCTCGCGGACGTAGGCGGCGAGCGCGTCCTCGACCCCGTCGGGTGTGCCGGCCAGCGACCAGCGCACCGTCAGGCCGAGCAGGTCGCTCATCCGATCCCGGCAAGCGGGTCGGGTCCGGTCAGCCAGGTCAGCAGCACACGGGCGCCGAAGCCGGAGGGCCCGGTGGTCCACTCGAACGACTCCGACGGCGAGTCGCCCACCGAGGCCAGATCGAGGTGCGCCCACGGGACGTCGCCGGCGAAGTGCTGGAGGAACAGCGCCGCGGTGATCGCGCCGGGACCACCGGGGTTGTTCTTGGAGTCGGCGACCGACGAGGAGAGCGTGTCCTCGTAGTCGGGCTCCAGCGGCATCCGCCACAAGGGCTCACCGGAGGACTCGCCGGCCTCGAACAGCCGGCTGGCCAGCTGCTCGTCGTTGGCGAAGTAGCCGCCGACACGCTGGCCGAGGGCGACCTTCATCGCGCCGGTGAGTGTGGAGACGTCCACGATCACCGCCGGGTCGAGGTTGTCCACGGCGTAGGCCATCGCATCGGCCATCACCAGGCGTCCCTCGGCGTCGGTGTTGAGCACCTCGGTGGTGCGGCCGCCGTACTGGGTGAGCACGTCGCCGGGGCGCAGGGCGTTGCCGCCGATGGCGTTCTCGGCGGCGGGGACCAACCCGGTCACGCGGACCGGGCAGCCGAGCCGCCCCAGTGCGGCCATCACCGCGAGCACCACGGCGCCGCCGGTCATGTCGCGCTTCATGGTGGTCATGCCCTCGCCGGGCTTGATCGACAGCCCGCCGGTGTCGAAAGTGATGCCCTTGCCCACCAGCACGACCCGCGGCGTACGACGCCCCGCCTTGGTCGGCGCGTAGTCGAGGCGGATCAGCCGGGGCGGCGTGGCGGAGGCCTGACCGACGCCGATGGTGCCGCCGAAGCCCTGCTTCGCGAGCTTCTTCTCGTCCCAGATCTCGCACGTCAGACCGTGCTCGGCGGCCAGGACCTGAGCCTGCTCGGCCAGCCACTGGGGCGACTTGAGGTTGGACGGCACGGTCGACAGCATCCGGGCACGCCAGCCGGCACCGCCCAGCTCGAGCCCGCGCTCGAGGTCACCGGAGTAGTCGTCCGCGGCGAGCCCGGCCAGCACGATCCGGCGCACCGGCTGGTGCTCGGGACCCTGGGAGCGCCAGTGGAAGACGAACGAGCCGAGCATCGCGCCGACCACGAACGCCGTCAGCGCCTGGCCGTCGCCGGCCGCGGCGATGGTGGTCGCCACGGTGTCCTGGTCGGTCGTGGCCCGGGACAGTGCGGCACCGGCGCGGCGGAAGTCGGAGTCGCCCCCCTCGCCCAAGCCGATGAGCAGCACCACGCGGAGGTCGGCGCGACCGCCGCGACCCGCGACCGGCACGGACACGACCTCGCCGGCCTTGCCTGTCGCCCGCTGCGAGGCCAGCGCAGCGACCAGGTCGAGGCCGAGCGCCTCCCCGGTCTCAGCGGCTTCGGGGCCGAGGGCGAGGTGACCGTCGTCCGAGGTGAACGAGAACGCCATCGCCTCGACCCCGCCGAGCTCGAGCGGCGTCTTGCCGCTGAGCGCGAACGCGGGCGGCGAGACCTGGGCGGGAAGGGTGAGGGTCGCGGGCACGTCAGCCAACGACGTCCTTGAGTGCGTCTCCCAGCGCGCCGGCCTCTTCGGCATTGAGCTCGACGACCAGACGGCCACCGCCCTCGAGCGGCACGCGCATGACGATGCCGCGGCCCTCCTTGGTGACCTCGAGCGGACCGTCACCTGTCCGCGGCTTCATTGCCGCCATCCGGCACCTCTTCTTGTCTGTTCGGACCCGAGGCATGCAGGAGGAGGACCCCCCACATGCCCGATGTGGACCCATTATCCCCTATGGGGGCGACACGTGCCCGCTCAACCCCGACGGCGTACTGGCACAGTGACGCCATGCGCGCCCGCTCGGCCCTCTTCGACGTGTACGGCGACCACCTGCGCTCGCGCGGCAACCAGGCCCCCGTCGCGGCGCTGATCCGGCTGCTCGAGCCGGTCGGGATCGCCGCTCCGGCCGTGCGCACGGCCATCTCGCGCATGGCGGCCCAGGGCTGGCTGGAGTCGACCCGGGTGGCCGCCTCGCCGGGGTACCGGGCCACCCGGCGCGCCATCGAGCGGCTGTCCGAGGCGGCCGGCCGGATCTACCGCAGCGGCCCCGAGCCCTGGGACGGCCACTGGCGCCTGGCCTTCGTCGACCTGCCCAGCGACCGCGGCGCCCGCGCCCGGCTGCGTCAGGAGCTTGCCTATCTCGGGCACGCCGAGCACGCGCCCGGTGTGTGGCTGTGCCCGTTCGACCGGCCCCAGCTCGACGACGTCGTGGTCCGGGCCGGTGGCCGGGCCCGGCACGCGGTGGCGGTCGAGCTGCGCCCCGACCCGGTGGCCGCCTGGGACCTGACCGGCCTCGCGACGTCGTACGCGGGCTGGCCCGAGGTGGCGGACCGGCTCGTCCGC
The DNA here is from genome assembly GCA_033854915.1 of Nocardioidaceae bacterium. Classification (GTDB taxonomy): domain Bacteria; phylum Actinomycetota; class Actinomycetes; order Propionibacteriales; family Nocardioidaceae; genus Nocardioides. The sequence goes on along the minus strand of JAWWPM010000529.1, from coordinate 3,181 downwards.
ACCGAGCTGGCCGGGCACGCCGACGAGGAGGAGGCGTCGTTCGCGGCCCGTTTCCGGCTCGTGCACGAGTGGCGGAAGTTCTTGTTCGCCGACCCCGGCCTGCCGGCCGAGCTGCTGCCCGTCGACTGGCCCGGTGGCCCGGCCGCCGAGCTGTTCACCAGCGAGGCGAGCCGGCTCAAGCCCGCGTCCGACCGCTTCGTCGCCGGTTGCCTGGGCGCCTGACCGCCCCGGATAGCCTGCCGTCATGAGCGCTGACGCCCCGCCCGTCCTGCTGGAGGTCGCCGACGGCGTCGCGACCATCACCTTCAACCGTCCCGATGCCATGAACAGCCTCGACGTGGCGACCAAGGAGGCACTGCTCGCGGCGGTCACCCAGGTCGCCGAGGACCCTGCCGTGCGGTGCGTCGTGCTGACCGGCACCGGCCGCGCGTTCTGCGTCGGCCAGGACCTCAAGGAGCACATCGAGATCCTGCACAGCGAGTCGAGCGACGCGTTGTTCCGCACCGTCGACGAGCACTACAACCCGATCGTGACCACCCTGGTCGGCATGCGGAAGCCGGTCATCGCCGCGGTGAACGGCGTCGCCGCCGGGGCCGGCGCGAGCCTCGCCTTCGCCTGCGACCTGCGGATCGTGGCCGACACGGCCGGCTTCAACCTGGCCTTCGCCAACGTCGCGCTGTCGTGCGACACCGGCTCCAGCTTCACGCTGCAGCGGCTGGTCGGGAGGGCGAAGGCCATCGAGCTGCTCTACTTCCCCCGCACCGTCCCCGCCGAGGAGGCCCTCGACCTCGGCCTGGCCACCCGAGTCGTACCCGCCACCGAGCTCGCCGACGAGGTGCGAACCCTCGCCGGGCGGCTGGCGGCCGGCCCGACCGTCGCGCTCGGCGCGATGCGGCAGTCGGTGGAGTACGCCGCGGGCCACTCCTTCGCCGAGGCCGCGGCCTTCGAGTCCACCCAGATGACCCTGACCGGCGCCACCGCGGACCACGCCGCCGCCGTCGCGGCGTTCATCGCCAAGGAGAAGCCGGTCTTCGAGGGCCGGTGAGGTCGTCGGTAGGGATACCCGGCTGACCGGGTATCCCGTCACTTCTCGCCCGTTGCAACCCCTGAGAAGTGCCAGGAGTGCCTCGTCCGTGGGACCCGTGGGACCCGTGGGGCAGGTCAGTCGGACCGGGGTACGCCGACCACGCCGCCGCGCCAGGCCCCGAAGATCTTCAGGATCGCCTCGGGCGCGGCGCGAAGCCTCGCGTCGGAGGGAGCCACGCCGTACTCGACGGTGAGCGCGAAGCCGGGGAAGCGGTGGTTGAACCACATCGTCATCGTGCCGTGGCAGCTGCTGCCGCAGTCGAGCGACGACGTCGGCAGGCCGAGCGCGTGCGCCAGCCGACGCGAGAACCTCGGGCGCTCGGTGACGTCGACGGCGTGCAGGGGCTGGTGGAAGGACAAGACGTACGACGGCCTCACCCGGGACAGGAACCTCATCATCGCGCGGGTCTCGGGCTCGGAGACGGGCCTGGGACCCGACTCGTAGCCACCGCTCTGCGGGATCCACTTGAAGGGGTAGTTGCGGTTGGGGTCGACGCCGTGCGCGTTCTTGCGGGTGTGGGCGGCCAGGCCGTCGGGGTTGTAGACCGGCACCACCCAGAGGTTCAGGTCGTGCACCGGCGGCCCGTCACGCAGGTCGGTGAGGATCCGGCGCGGCGCGGGCTCGTTGCCGTGCATCACCGAGATCAGCACGACCGTGCGCCGACCCGGCACACCCAGGTGCCAGGCCACGATCGGGCGTCCCTGGACCGAGTGCCCGATCACCCGGCGCCCGATCACGGCCGGCCGGTAAGAAGACGTCGAGCCGCTCGAACCGGCAGCCGTCGGCACGGAGAGGACGGCGGGCACCAGCGCGGCAACGAGCGCCGCGGCGGCCACGCACCGGACCCCGCCACGCCGGCGTCCCCGAGAGAGAGCCGGCATCAGCTCTGGGTGCCGAAGTACCACGTGAAGACGAGCACGCCGACCAGCATGCCGACATGGGCCAGGATCGAGAGTCCCGGCCCCTCGGACCAGCTGTCGTCGGTCGAGCCCGAGGCGTGCCGTCCGTGGCTGGGCTTCCAGCGCCAGAGGATCAGCAGTCCGACCACGGCGGTCAGCCAGTAGAAGAACAGGCCGAACACCCCGGCCAGCGAGTTGTCGTGGCCCGTCAGCAGGAAGAACACCCACAGCACGAGGGCGAGTGCCCCGCAGACGGTGTGGGCGTTGACCGTGCCTCTGCCGACCTGCGCGTGGCCGGCTGCCCGGGCCTGGGACAGCCGGACCCGGGTGAGCACGACGACGACCGCGGACAGGAAGGTGAGGACTGCGACGATGTACTCCGGTTTCACGGGCGATCAGTCTGCCCTAGTCGGAGTGCTCGGCGTCACCCTCAGTCTGGCCGGCCGGGGCGGCGCCTGCCGTGCGGCGCGCCTCCGCGTCGAGGTCGTCGCGCTCCTCGGCGAGCCGCTGCAGCAGCGCGTCGACCTCCGCCATCCGATAGCCGCGGAACGCGAGGGGGAAGCGGATCCGGCGCAGGTCGTCGGCGGTGATCGGCCCGTGGGCCGGCACCAGGGCGTCGTGAGCGTCGTCGTACGACGGCGACATCGGCGTGCCGCGTCCCGACGCCACCACCGCGATGCCGCCGAGAGCCAGCACGATCAGGATCGCGAAGAACCACATCATGGGGTGGCCTGTTCCTCGCGGGAGGCCACCATCAGCTCGACGGCCTCGTCGACGTCGTCGGTGAGCCGGAGCATGTCGATGTCGGACTGGTTGATGGTGCCGTGGGTGAGCGCTCGGTCGCGCAGCCAGTCGATGAGGCCCTGCCAGTAGTCGGTCCCGAGCAGCACCAGCGGGAAGGCCGTGACCTTCTGGGTCTGCCGCAGGGTCAGCGCCTCGAACAGCTCGTCGAGGGTGCCCAGCCCGCCGGGCAGCACGATGAAGCCCTGGGAGTACTTCACGAACATCGTCTTGCGGGCGAAGAAGTAGCGGAAGTTGATGCCGATGTCGACCCAGTGGTTGAGGCCCGACTCGAAGGGCAGCTCGATGCCTAGGCCGACGCTCGTGCCACCGGCCTCGCTGGCGCCCTTGTTCACCGCCTCCATGGTCCCCGGGCCGCCGCCGGTGATCACCGCGAAGCCCGCGGCGGTGAGCT
>JAWWPM010000528.1:0-2790 GCA_033854915.1 Nocardioidaceae bacterium | reverse complement strand
GACCGTGATCTCGGTCCCCGAGGGCGTCGACGTGCGCAAGGTCGACCTCTCCATCGAGCTGCAGATCCTCGCCTACCACGAGCAGCGCAAGCAGGGGGAGGTGTCGAACGCGTGAGCGTCCTGGTCGTCGGCGTCTCCCACAACTCGGCCCCGGTCCACCTGCTGGAGCGAGTCGCGCGCGAGGTGGAGGACCTGCCCAAGCTGATCCAGGCCGTGGCCGCCTGTGAGCACGTCACCGAGGCGACCGTGATCGCGACCTGCAACCGGGTCGAGGTCTACTCCGACGTGACCCGGTTCCACGGCAGTGTCGAGGCGGTCTCCCGGCTGCTCTGCGAGCACGCCGGCGAGGACCCCGAGGAGTTCCTGCCGCACCTCTACGTGCACTACGACGACGGCGCGGTCTCCCACCTGTTCCACGTCGCCTCCGGGCTCGACTCGATGGTCGTCGGCGAGAGCCAGATCCTCGGCCAGGCCCGGGAGGCGCTGCGCGCCGGCCAGGAGCACGGCACCGTCGGCCCGTCCCTCAACCTGCTGTTCCAGCAGGCCCTGCGGGTCGGCAAGCGGTCGCACGCCGAGACCGACATCGACCACTTCGCGCCGTCGCTGGTCACCGAGTCGATGGCCCGTGCCGCCGACCGGATCGGTGACGTCGCCGGCAAGCGGGTGCTGGTGGTCGGAGCCGGCTCGCTGGCCTCGCTCGCGGTCTCGACCGCGGCCCGCTCCGGTGCCGACCTGGTCGTCGCCAACCGCACCGGCGTCCGGGGCGACCGCCTGGCCCAGGAGTACGGCGCCCGCTCCGTCGACCTCGCCGCGATCCCGCTCGAGCTCGCCGCCGCCGACGTCCTGGTCAGCTGCACCGGTGCGACCGGCCTGATCCTGACCGCCGAGCAGGTGGCCGCGGCCCGCTACGGCACCGACACCCCGCTGATGATCGTCGACCTCGCGCTGCCGCACGACGTCGACCCGGCGGCTGGCGACCTGCCCGACGTCACCCTGATCAACCTGGCCACGCTCTCCGAGGACCTCCGCGACACCGAGGGCGAGGTGGCCGTCTCCGGCGTCCGCGCGATCGTCGCCCAGGAGCTGGCCTCCTTCCTCGCGGCCCGCCGCGCCGCGAGCGTCACCCCGACCCTGGTCGCCCTGCGCAGCATGGCCACCGGCGTGGTCGACGCCGAGATGCGACGGCTCGAGACCCGGCTCCCCGACCTCGACGAGGCCTCCCGCGCCGAGGTGCTCCACGCCGTACGCCGGGTGGCCGACAAGCTGCTCCACCAGCCGACCGTCCGGGTCAAGCAGCTGGCCGACCAGGAAGGCGCCGTGTCCTACGCGGCCGCCCTCGCCGAGCTGTTCGCCCTCGACCCCGACGCCGTCGACGCGGTGACCCGGGCGGAGGGAGTATGAGCGCCCCCAGCACGCCGGTGAAGTTCGGCACCCGAGGCTCGGTCCTCGCCCGCACCCAGTGCGGCCAGGTCGCCGACGCCTTCAGCGCGGCCACCGGCCGTGACGTGGTCCTGGTCGAGGTGAGCACCCAGGGCGACCGCTCCGACGCCCCGCTGGCCACCCTGGGCGGCACCGGCGTGTTCGTCACCGCGTTGCGCGAGGCGCTCCTCGACGGGCGCGTCGACGTCGCCGTGCACTCGCTCAAGGACCTCCCGACCGCGCCCGCCGAAGGCATCACCCTCGCCGCCGTACCGCTGCGTGAGGACCCGCGCGACGTGCTCGTCGCCCGTGACGGGCTGACCCTCGGGGAGCTGCCGGTCGGCAGCACCGTCGGCACCGGTTCCCCGCGCCGCGTCGCCCAGATCGAGGCGCTCGGACTCGGCCTCGAGCTGGTCGGGGTGCGCGGCAACGTCGACACCCGGATCGGCAAGGTCGGTGCCGGCGAGCTCGACGCCGTGGTCCTGGCCCGGGCCGGCCTCGCCCGGCTCGGCCGCACCGACGAGGTCACCGAGACGCTCGACCCGATCCAGGTGCTCCCGGCCCCCGGCCAGGGCGCGCTCGCGGTCGAGTGCCGCGCCGGCGACCCGCTCGCCGAGGAGCTGCGCACCGCACTCGACGACCGGCGCACCCGGGTCGCCGTCACCTGTGAACGTGCCGTCCTCGCCGAGCTCGAGGCCGGCTGCTCCGCCCCCGTGGGCGCCCTGGCCGACGTGGTCGAGGGCGACGACGGTGACGAGCTCTGGGTCCGGGCGGTGGCGCTGTCCACCGACGGCACCCTGTCCGTACGACGCTCCGCCTCCGGATCCACCGACGACCCGGTCGCGGTGGGCCGGGCCCTGGCCGCAGAGATGCTGGCCGAGGGCGCCGCACAACTGATCGACCCGCACCACGCAGAAGACCCCGCACCCGCGACAGCAAGTGAGCGACTGTGACCAAGACTGCCTCCTCCTCCGCCCGCACCTCCGGCTCCGGCGCGCCCCAGGCGTCCCCGAAGCCGGTGGGTTGGGTCTCCTTCGTCGGCAGCGGCCCGGGTGACCCCGAGCTGCTGACCGTGCGCGCCGTCGACCTGATCCGGGCCGCCGACGTCGTGGTGACCGAGGTACCCAGCCATGCCGAGCTCGTCCGCAGCCTCTGCGGCGCGGTCGGCCGGGACTGCCCCGAGCTCGTCGACGGCGGCTTCGGCGACGACGGCACCCCGCTGACCAACGCGGCCCGCGCCAAGATGGTGGTGCAGCCCGCCAAGGCCGGCCGTCGCGTCGTACGCCTGGTCTCCGGCGACCCGTTCGTGCACGCGTCCTCCCCCGAGGAGGCGCAGGCCGTGGTCAAGGCCGGCATCGGCTTCGAGGTCGT
>JAWWPM010000527.1:0-3954 GCA_033854915.1 Nocardioidaceae bacterium | reverse complement strand
GCTCGCTGGCGTTCTCCAAGCCGTTCCAGGCCGGTGGCCTGATCACCCGCGGGGCGATGCTCCGATCGGCGTACGCCCAGTTCGTCTACCTCGTCGGCGGTGCCGACCACGACCAGATGGAGAAGATCCGCGCCTTCATGTCACAGCTCGTCGAGGGCTGGGACGTCGAGACCGTCAAGGAGATCGTCGCCGAGACGCTGCACCACGTGGTCGACCCGATCGTGTACGACGAGGCGGTGTCGCTGATCGAGGAGCACCACCTCGCGGGCCGCGACGTCGTGGTGGTCTCGGCCAGCGGCACCGAGGTCGTCGAGCCGATCGGCGAGATGCTCCACGCCGACCACGTGATCGCCAGCCGGCTGCAGATCGTCGACGGCAAGTACACCGGCGACATCGACTACTACGCCTACGCCGAGGAGAAGGCCCGGGCGATCGAGGCCCTCGCCGAGGATCGCGGCTACGACCTCGCGGACTGCTTCGCCTATAGCGACTCCATCACCGACGCGCCGATGCTCGGCGTCGTCGGGCACCCCCATGCGGTCAATCCCGACCGCGAGCTGCGCAAGCTGGCCGCGTCCCACGGCTGGCCGGTCCTGCAGTTCACCCGTCCGGTGACCCTGCGCAGCAGGTTGCCGGTCAAGCCCACCCTGGCCGCCCTCACCATCGGTACGGCGGTCACGCTGGGCGGGGCGATCTGGTTCAACCGCCGACGACGCCTGGGCGCCTGAGCGATCGACACGCGCACCCACCGCGCCGGGTCAAAGTCAAGGGGCGGTGGGTGTTGATAGGTCCCCCGGACCGGCGTACAAACGACGTAAGCGACAACTCAACAAACTCGCACATGAGCCAGGTACCCACGCGGCGATCCACCCTTCTTGAGGGCGCTTGTCATCGGGAAACTCCCGCGGCAGCCATAGGTAGCAGCACGCTTGGTAGCCAGGTCTCGTGTGTCAGCGGCGGCACCCGAGCGATCGGGTGCCGCTCGCATGTCCGAGCTCGCTCGAAGATGCGAGCGGAGCGATGCGAGCTCGCTCGAAGATGCGAGCGGAGCGATGCGAGCGGAGCGATTCAGCCCCGCAGCGGGCTGGCCTCCGCACCCGCCGAGTAGGCCTCGGCGCAGTAGAGCAGCCAGGCCTGGGCGCCCGAGCGGCTGCCGCTCGCGTAGCCGCGGAGGTTGGACTCATACGCCGCGCGCAGCGCCAGGTGCCCTGCCTCGGGGACCACCAGCGACTTGGCGTCGACCCCCGTGCTCACCAGCAGCAGCCGTTCGGCTGCCCGGGCGACGAGGCCGTTGGCCGACGCGAACGGCTCGGCCAACAGGAGCTCGGCGTGCAGCAGCGCTGCGGTGACCAGCGCCGGACGCGGCGTCGCGAGTACGGCGAGCGCGTCGCGCAAGCGGTCGGCCGCGGCCGGGTCGCGGGGCCGGCCGAGCAGATCGTCGGGCACTGACCCGGCCCCGGCCAGTGCGTGCAGCCGGGCCAGTGCCTGGGCGGGGCTGCGGCCGAAGACCGGCACCAGTCCGAGCAGCTCCACCGACAGCCGGAGCGCCGCCTGGGCCACCGGGTCGCCGCCACCGGCTCGCACCTCGTCGAGGGTCGACGCCGAGCCGTCGAGCACCGCGCTCGCGTGGGCGCCCCGCATCAGCGACTCGCCCGTCAGGTCGGGCGAGGTGCTGCGCAGTCCACGGTCGCGCAGCAACGTGTCGATGCCGTCGCGGGTCGCCGCGAAGGCCGAGGCCACGCCCTCGACGCGCTCGATGCCCTCCAGCCGCTCCATGGCCGACCACAGTAGATGGGCGATCCTGCAGCCCGCGGCCGGTAGCCTCGGACCCGATGACCGACGAGCAGCAGCCCCCTCCCGACGCCGACCAGTCCGCCGACTCCGCCCCCGACTCCGCCCCCGACTCCGCCCCCGACTGGGCGCACTCCTTCGGGGGCGTGGCCGACGCCTACGACCGCGGCCGCCCGTCGTACCCCAAGGACGCCACGACCTGGCTGGTCGGCGACGACCCGGCCACCGTCCTCGAGCTGGGAGCCGGCACGGGCAAGCTCACCCGGGTCCTGGTCGACCAGGGCCACGACGTCCACGCCACGGACCCCGACCCGGCCATGCTGGCCCTCCTCGAGGCGCACCTGCCCGGCGTCCGCACCGCAGTGGCGGGCGCGGAGGAGATCCCGCTCGCGGACGCGTCGGTCGACGTGGTGATCGCGGCGCAGGCGTTCCACTGGTTCGACCTCGACCGCGCCCTGCCCGAGATCGCCCGTGTGCTCCGGCCGGGTGGCCGGATCTGCCTGCTCTGGAACCAGCGCAACGAGAAGATCCCGTGGGTCCGCCGGCTCGGAGCCATCATCGGGACCCAGGAGCAGCTGCGCGACCCGGCCGAGGCGCTGATCTTCAGCGAGCTGTTCGGATTCGTCGAGGACTCCGAGTTCACCCACTGGCAGACCATCGACCGCCGGACGATCCAGGACCTCGTGCTCTCCCGCTCCAACGTCGCCGTGCTCGACGAGACCGGCCGGGCCGCCAAGCTGGCCGAGGTGCTGGCGTTCTACGACGACTACGGCCGGGGCATGGACGGCATGCAGCTGCCCTACGTCACCCGGTGCTACCGCGCCCACCTGCTCGACCGGCCCACCGGGGCGGCCGAGCAGGGCTCGAGCGATGACGACGCGTCACCGGGCACCGACGGCCCCGCCGGCCCGGACAGCCCCGACGACGACGTGCTGCTGATCGACTTCCGCTGACGGACCCTTGACCTCGGCAACATGCCGGAGCAAGGTAGCGGGTGGTTCAACCGCCAGCGGCCGCCGGGCTCACCCGGGGTCTCATCTCGGGCCGGCTCGCGGTTGCGTGATCTCGAGGAGCACCGTTGTCCGAATCCGTGCACGCCACACCGGCCCGCATCCCAGGCGCCCATATCGCCGATCCTGCGCCGCTCGGCCTGGCCGGCTTCGCCCTGACCACGTTCGTGCTGAGCATGGTCAACTCCAACATCATCCCCGACACCCTGGTCGGCGGTGCCCTGGGCGCCGCGCTCGCTTACGGTGGCATCGCCCAGTTCGCGGCCGGCATCTGGGAGTTCGCCAAGGGCAACACGTTCGGGGCGACGGCCTTCTGCTCGTACGGCGCGTTCTGGGTGTCCTTCTGGTGGCTGGCCGAGAAGGATCTCGCCAACCTCGGGCCCGAGGGCTACAAGGTCGTCGGTGCCTACCTCCTGGGGTGGGCGATCTTCACCGCCTACATGTCCGTGGCCGCGGTCAAGGTGAACATGGCGGTGCTGTCGGTGTTCGTCCTGCTGACCATCACGTTCGTGGTCCTCGCGATCGGCTGGTTCGACAAGGAGTCGAAGGGCTGGATCCACTTCGGTGGCTACCTCGGCCTGCTCACCGCGCTCGCCGCCTGGTACACGTCGTTCGCCGGTGTCACGGCGTTCACCTGGGGGCGTCAGGTGTTCCCGGTCGGCGCCCCGCGCGAGTAGCCCCCGCCTTTGTCATTCCCCCGGCCGGGACCAACGCCGTGCCAACCCAGCGGATCTAGGGTGGGCCGATGGTCCCGGCTGCCGGGGGCCCAGCGTTCGGTACCGAAGAGGAGCACAGAGCCGTGAGCCACGAAACCCTGTCCAACCTGTCCCACGAGAACCGCCGGTTCGAACCACCCGCCGACCTGTCGGCCAACGCCAACGTGAAGGCCGAGGTCTACGCCGAGGCCGATGCCGACCGGCTGGCGTTCTGGGAGAAGGCCGCCGAGCGACTCTCGTGGGAGACCCGGTGGGGCCGCGTCCTGGACTGGGACGACGCCCCCTTCGCGAAGTGGTTCGTCGGCGGCAAGATCAACGCCGCGTACAACTGCGTCGACCGGCACGTCGAGGCCGGCAACGGCGACAAGGTCGCCTACCACTGGGTCGGCGAGCCCGAGAACGACACCCGCGACATCACCTACGCCGAGCTCAAGGAC
>JAWWPM010000526.1:0-9854 GCA_033854915.1 Nocardioidaceae bacterium | reverse complement strand
GTGCAGGGCAAGGGCCTGCTGATCGCCGGCATCCGGCCCGAGCACTTCGAGGACGCCTCGGTGATGGACTCCGGCAAGACCCAGGGCAAGACGTTCAAGGCCAAGGTCGACGTCGTGGAGTGGCTGGGCAACGAGGCCTACGCCTACATCCCCTTCGAGGCCCCGCCCGAGGTGCAGCAGCAGCTCCTCCAGCTCGAGCGCGACCTCGACGGCGAGTCGCTGCGCACCCAGCTGGTGATCGGTCTCGACGGCGCGAGCAAGATCAAGGAGGGCGACGAGGCGGAGATCTACGTCGACTCCTCCAAGATGCACCTCTTCGACCCGTCCACGGGGGAGAACCTCACCCTCGACTCCTCCAACGCCGGCACCGTGCCCAGCGACACCTCCACCGAGGCCGTCGCCGAGGAGCAGGACGCCGTCGCCACCCCGGCCGAGCAGGAGGGTGCTAGTCAGCCGAGCGCCTGAGCTCGCGCCGGTCGCTCTGTCTACGGGCGGGACGGTTTGCGGGTGACGCTGACCCCGCCCATGATCGCGAAGCCGCGGATCCGCACGACCGGGCTGTTGGCGTCGAGCTCGGCCGGCGTGCGGTCCGACGGGCCGGAGTAGCCGCCCATGATCCCGGTGCCCTCCATGATCACGTGGGTGTGGGGGTTCACCTTGATGTCGGCACCCCCCATGACCGCGTTGACGGTGATCGTGACCTCGCGCGCCGCGAACTGCGCCTCTCGCAGGTCGAGGTCGGCGCCGCCCATGAACGCGATCACGGTCAGCTGCTGGGGCACCACCCAGACGCCTTTGCGCTCGAAGCCGCTCATGATCGCGACGTGGCGTTCCTCCACGGGTCCGGGCACCACCGGTGACGGAATCGCGGCTGCGGCCCGGGCCGGGAGGTGGGTCGCCGCGGCGGCCGGGAGATCGAGGGTGATCGGCACCAGGTCGGCGTAGGTCCGCGCGGAGTACGTCGCCTCGAGCCGCTCGTCGAGCTCGTCGAGGTCGATCCGTCCCTCGCCGGCGGCCTCGCGCAGGACCTCGGCCACCTGGTGCCGGTCCTCGTCGGAGATCCGCAGCTGGGTCGGGTCGGGCGTGTCCATGGTCGCCAGACTAACCCCGCGGCGCGCTCGGTGCCGCCCGCTTCACGGCCACCACGATGTCGCGGACGATGGCTTGGTCGACGCGGTGCTCGAAGCCCCGGTACGGCTCGGAGTCCAGGGGTTCGAGGCCGGCGTCGACGAGCGCCCGCAGGGTCTCGGCACGGGGGCTGGTCCGGTTGTTCACCGCGATGCCGACCGCTCCCCCGGGTCGCAGCACCCGCACCCAGCCGGGCAGGGCCGCGGTCAGCAGGTCGAGCGGGCTCCGCTGGAGCCCGCCGCCCGAACGGCTGCCGTGCTGCACGCCGTACGGCGCATCGGTGACGACGGCGTCGAAGCTGGCTGCCTTGAAGATGTCGGCCACCGCCGTGGTGTCGGCATGGTCGACGGTCACGGTGATCGGTTCCCCCGCGGCCCAGGACTCCTTGTCGGGAGCCAGCTCGGCCTGGAAGCGCCTGCCCAGGGTGCGGCCGTCGCGGCGGAGCCGACTGGTGCCGGCGCTGTGCTTGAGACGCTTGCGCTTGAGCCAGGTCGGCAGGAAGGCGGTGTAGGCGTCGACGTCGCGCTCGTCGAGGTCGACTCCTGCCGCGTTCCAGCCGTACATCACCGCCTGGTTGAGAGTGGTGCCGCGGCCGCACAGCGGGTCAAGGATGCGCAGGCGGTCGGTGAGCGCCCGCCCGGCCGCGGCCGACGACTGCACGGTGACGTTGAGCAGCAGCTTGGTGAACAGCTCGTTGGTCTTGCCCTGGTACTTCAAGATCGTGAGCAAGTCGTCGTCGAACCGGTCGAGCCGGTGCAGGCCGACCGGGCGGAGCAGGTCGCCCTCCCGCTCGAAGAGCGCCAGCGCGGTGGACACGTTGGCCAGGTGGGCCAGGTCGTCGGGCGCCAGGTCGCCGTCGAAGACGACGTAGGGCACCCCGGCGAGCTCGGTCACCTCGGCCGGGCCGATCCGTCCCTGCCCCACGGTGGCGTCGAGCACCGCGAGCTCGGCGATGGTGAGCTGCGGGGCGGCGTGGGCGTACACGCGGTTGGCCGAGGGCGCGACGAGGAGGGCGTACGACGTCATGGTGCGCCCGAGCCTATGGCGTGCGGAGCCCGACAGGCAGCGGGCAGTTCAACCACTCAAGCGGTTGCCGGTGTCGGTGTCGAAGACGTGGACGCGTGAGGCGTCGGTCGTGATGTGGACGACGTCGCCCTTGCGCACCGAGCCGCGCTCGCTCACCCGCAGGGTGATGTTCTGTGGCGTACCCGCCAGCTCGGTGACGCCGTACACGAAGCCGTCGGCGCCGAGCTCCTCGACCACGACCACCTGCAGGGGCAGGCCCCCTTGGCCGGCCGAGACGAGTCGCCAGGACTCGGGCCGGACGCCGAGGACCACGTCTCCCTGAGTCCTCCGGAGCGCCGACGACTCGACGGGCAGGGAGTGGCTACCGAGGCGGGCCCGCCCGTCGACGACCGTCGCGGGCAGGAGGTTCATCTGCGGAGAGCCGATGAAGCCGGCCACGAAGAGGTTGGCCGGACGGTCGTAGAGGTTCAGCGGGGTGTCGACCTGCTGGATCTCACCCAGCTTCATCACGGCTACCCGGTCGCCCATGGTCATCGCCTCGACCTGGTCGTGAGTCACGTAGACCGTGGTGATACCGAGGTCCGACTGGAGCCGGGCGATGTCCGTGCGCGTCTGCACCCGCATCTTGGCGTCGAGGTTGGACAGCGGCTCGTCCATGCAGAAGACCGACGGCTGACGAACGATGGCCCGGCCCATGGCGACCCGCTGCCGTTGACCACCCGAGAGCGCCTTGGGCCGTCGCCCGAGGTACTCGGTCAGGCCGAGCATGCGTGCGGCCTCGAGGACCCGCTGCTTGCGCTCGGCGGCCGGCATCTTGGCCATCTTCAGGGCGAAGCCCATGTTGTCGGCCACGTCCATGTGGGGGTAGAGCGCGTAGTTCTGGAACACCATGGCGATGTCACGGTCCTTGGGTGCGACCCGGGTGACGTCGCGGTCACCGATATAGACCGAGCCCTCGTCCACCGGCTCCAACCCGGCCAGCATGCGCAGCGTCGTGGACTTGCCGCAGCCGGAGGGGCCGACCAGGACCATGAACTCGCCATCGGCGATGTCGAGGTCGATGCCGGGTACGGCGGGGGCGTCGGCACCTGGGTACCACCGCTGGGCACCCTTGAAGCTCACCGTTGCCATGGCTGTCGTCCTCCGTCGCTCACAGCTCGTTGCGCTCGATGACGCCCGCGAACCATCGGGCCGAGTCCTTGCTCGTGCGAGTCTGGTCGTCGAAGTCGACGTGCACCAGACCGAACCGCTTGTCATAGCCCCAGGCCCACTCGAAGTTGTCGAGCAGCGTCCACCCGAAGTACCCCCGCACCTCGGCCCCCTGCTCCACGGCGTCGAGTACCGCTCCGAGGTGGTCGCGCAGGTAGTCGATGCGGTCGGGGTCGTGCACGGCGCCGTCGGCCCCGACCGCGTCGTGGCCGGCGATGCCGTTCTCGGTGACGACCAGGGGCAGTCCGAACTCCCGGTGGGTGCGGACCAGCAGGTCGGTCAGCGCCGAGGGCTGGATCGCCCAACCCATGATGGTCTGCGGAGCGTCCATGTCGTGTCGCCAGGCGCGGTCGGTGCCGGGCCAGGGCGTCGTACCGGGCCTCGACGTCACCATGCCCGGCGAGTAGTAGTTGACCCCGAGGAAGTCGAGAGGGGCCTGGATCTCGGCGAGGTCCCCGTCCCGGACGAACGACCAGTCGGTCAGGTGGGCCGTTCCCTCGAGGAGGGCGTCCGGATAGCACCCACGGAGCATCGGATCGAGGAAGATCCGGTTGGAGATGGACTCGGCGTGAGCTGCCGCCGCGACATCGTCGGGATGGTCACTGGCCGGGAGCACCTCCTGGAGGTTCAGGGTCACCGAGACCTGGCCCTCCGCCGGCAGGATGCCGCGCAGTGCGGTCGCCGCCCGGCCGTGGGCCAGGTTCAGGTGATGGGCCACCGGGTACGCGAGGCCGTTGTCGGTCATCCCTGGCGCATGCTCCCCCGTGGCATGCCCGAGATAGGCACTGCACCACGGCTCGTTGAGGGTGGTCACCACGGGGGTCCGGTCCCCGATCTCCTTGCCCATCAGCACGGCGTACTCCGTGAAGAGGTCGACGATCTCACGGTTGCGCCAACCGCCCCGATCCTCCAGGTCCTGCGGCAGGTCCCAGTGGTAGAGCGTGACCACCGGGCTGATGCCCCTCTCGGCCAGGCCGTCGACGAGGCGCTTGTAGAAGTCCACTCCACGCTGGTTCACCGTTCGCCCGTCGGGCATGACTCGCGCCCACGCGACGGAGAACCGGTACGAAGGCACCCCCAGCTCGACGAGCAGGTCGAGGTCGTCGGCCCAGCGGTGGTAGTGGTCGCACGCCACGTCACCGGTGTCGCCGTGCGCGATCTTTCCCGGCGTGTGGGAGAAGGTGTCCCAGATGCTGGGGCGGCGTCCGTCCTCGGCCACGGCTCCCTCGATCTGGTACGACGCTGTGCCGACCCCCCACACGAAGTCGTGCGGGAAGCTGCGAGTGGTGGTCATCCCTTGACGGCTCCTTGCATGATCCCGCCGACGATCTGTCGGCCCAGCAACGCGAAGACGATGAGCACCGGGACGGTGCCGTAGATGGTGCCGGCCATGATGATCGACTGCTGGGGCGCGTACCCGGTGGCCAGGCTCTGGAAGGAGACCTGAACGGTGGGGTTCTGCGAGCTCAGCACGATGATCGGCCAGAAGAAGTCGTTCCAGGACATCAGAAAGGTCAGCATTGCCAGCACCGCCATGGCCGGCCGGACCGCCGGGACGACGACCGACCAGAAGACCCGCAGCGGCCCGGCGCCGTCGATGTAGGCCGCCTCGATCAGCTCGTCGGGCACCGCACTGCCGATGTACTGGCGCATGAAGAAGACACCGAACGCGGTGACCAGGGTCGGCAGGATGACCGCCGAGAGATGGCCCGCCATCCCGAGCCGGGCCATCAGGATGTAGAGGGGGATCACCCCCATCTGCATCGGCACCATCATCGTGCCGATGCAGACGCCGAGAAGCAGGTTGGACCCGCGGAACCGCAGCTTGGCGAAGGCGAACCCCGCCAACGTGCACAGCGCGACGGTGCCCAGCGTGACCATGCCGGAGACGAGGAACGAGTTGACCAGGCCCTTGTTGAGCGGAGCGATCGCCAGGGCCGCCTTGATGTTGTGGAACAAGGAGGCGTTCGGCAGCCACGGAGGGTTGGCCGATGCCATCTCCGCGTTCGTGTGGGACGCCATCACGATCGTGTAGTAGAGCGGGAAGACCGAGCCCAACGTGACCAGCGAGATCACGACATAGGTGACCCAGCCGGCGTCGTGCTGGGCACCGTCGTGCTGGGGCTTGACCCGGACCCGGGGCTGGCCGGTCTCGGCGATCGTCATCGCAGCTCCCTGCGGGTGCGCCACCGGGCGAGCAGCAGGTTGACCACGACCGCCACCAGGATGATCACGAACATCGTCCAGGCCGTCGCCGAGGCCAGGCCGAGCCGGTCGTTGACCCAGCCCTGCTGGTACATCAGCAGGCCGAGCGTCTGGTACTGGCCCTGGGTGCCGCCGTCGGCCTTGCCGTTGTGGTAGAGCAGGGGTTCGCCGAAGATCTGCGCGGCACCGATGGTCGAGACCACGATCGTGAAGAGGATCGTGGGTCGCAGACCGGGCACGGTGATGTGCACGAACTGCCGCCATCTACTCGCTCCGTCGACGGCCGCTGCGTCGTACAGGCTCGGGTCGATGGCCTGCATACCCGCCAGGTAGATCAAGGCGTTGTAACCGGTCCAGCGCCAGGTGATGATCGTGGACACGGCAACCTGCGCGGGCCACTTGGAGCCCTGCCAGTCGACAGCCGGTAGGTGGACCAGGTGGAGGGCCCAGTTGACCAGCCCCAGCCGGGTGTCGAACAGCTCGAGGAAGATGACCGTGGCGGCGGCGAGGCTGGTGGCGTAGGGCATCAGGATCGCGACCCGGAAGAACGTGCGCCCACGGAGCCGGTAGTTCAACAGGTGGGCGATGCCGAGCGCCATCAGCAGCTGGGGCACCGTCGAGATCACGCCGATGGTGAAAGTGTTGCGGAAGGCGTTCCAGAAGTAGGGGTTCGAGAACAGGTCGCGGTAGTTGTCGAGCCCGATCCAGGTCTGGTGGTGGTACGTCGAGAGGCGCACGTCGTGCAGGGAGACCCAGGCCGTGTCGAGCCAGGGGTAGACGCTGAACGCGGCGAAGACCAGGAAGAACGGCAGCACGTAGAGGTACGCGACCCGGCTGC
The DNA here is from genome assembly GCA_033854915.1 of Nocardioidaceae bacterium. Taxonomy (GTDB): domain Bacteria; phylum Actinomycetota; class Actinomycetes; order Propionibacteriales; family Nocardioidaceae; genus Nocardioides. Next base: position 3,448 of record JAWWPM010000526.1, on the reverse strand, counting down.
CCGGAAGCTGACCTGCGCGCCCTCTGCGTCTCCGGCCGCGACGCGAGGCCTCGGGAGCCGGCGGCAGGTCGAGCGCGGCATCGTGCGCGAGCGTCATGGTGGGCTCCTTCCCGCTTCCGTGGTCATTGTCGGGACAGCCCGACGGGCCCGTCCAGGAAAGGAGTGAGCGGACCGCCGGGACCTCATCACGACGGCCCGCTCACCCACACCTCAGCCGGTGACCTGCTGGATCGCCGACAACGCGTCCTGGAACGCCTGGTCAGGGGAGGTGCCCTTGGTCTCCACGTTGGTCAGCTGGGTGGTCAGCGCCTGCTGGATCTGGGTGTCGTAGAGGCCGATCGGCGGGATCTTCATCTGGGCCGCGATGTCCCCGAAGATCTTGCCCACCGGAGCGTTGCTGAAGTAGGCGCTCTTCGCGCCGCTCACCGCCGGGTCGGCCGCAGCGTCGGAGTTGGACGGGAAGTGGCCGCCCTGGCTGGGCGAGGTCCACATCGTGACCTGCTGCTTCTGCGCCGACAACCACTCGACGAGGGCGATCGCAGCCGGCTGGTTCTTGGACGCAGTGGGTACGCCGATCCAGGATCCGCCCCAGTTGGTGGCGCCACCGGGCAGCACCGGCGCGACCTCCCACTTGCCGGCGTAGCTGTCGCCGGCCTGTCCCTGGATGTAGCCCATCATCCAGGTCGGGCAGGCCAGGGTGGCGAAGGCACCGTTGGAGAAGGCCTTGTTCCAGGTCGGCGAGAACTGCTCGAGCCCGGCGGTGATCTTGGCACCCGCCGCAGCCGCGGCGAAGTCCCAGGCGGACTTCACGCCGTCGCTGTTCGCGACGTCAGCCTGGCCCTGGTCGTCGTCGTAGGCGTTCGTTCCCTGGTAGACGGCCGTGGAGAAGATGCTGGCTGCACTGTCGACGAAGTGGGACCCCGACTGCTTGGTGGCGGACGCTTCGTACTGCTTGCCGAAGTTGATGAAGCCGTCCCACGTGGACCACTCACTGGCGAGGGACTTCGGGTCGCTCGGCATCCCCGCCTTCTTGAGGAGGTCGCGGCGGTAGCAGATCGCCTCGGGTCCGATGTCGGTGCCGAGTCCGACGGTCTGGGAACCGTCGGCCGTGCTGGCGAGCTGCCACTTGAACGGGAAGAACTCGGACTTGAGGGCTGCGGCGTCGGGTACGTCGTTCCAGTTCACGAACTGGTCGGCGTGGTTCTGCACGACGTCGGCGACGAAGCCGATCTCGATGCCTTGCACGTCGTCGAGCCCGCTGCCGGAAGCCAGGCGGGTCTTCAGCCGGGTCCAGTAGTCGGCCGACTGCTCGACGTCGTCCTCCTTGATCGTGATGTTGGGGCAGCGCGCGTGGTAGGCGTCCCACAACCCGTTCTCCTTGAACCCGAAGGTGCCGAAGAGTCCGACCGTGAGGGTCGTGTCGGCCGTCGTACCGCAGGGGCCTGCAGCAGCCCCGGCGTCGGGGGCCGAGCTGTTGCTCGAGCCGCAGCCGGACACCACCAGGCTCACCGAACCGAGGATGCCCAGCAGACCCATCCCGGCCCGCCTCCCGCTTGACTTCAGACGCATGGGGTCCTCCTAGACCTCGCCGGCCGGGCTCGGTCGCCCCGCTCGAACGTGCTGTGCGTGAAGGTCTGTGAGAGCGCTCTCACGCAGTAGGAGGATGCTGTGACTGGCATCACGAAGTCAAGGGAAACCGCCGAAGAAGTTTTAAGTAACCGGTTGCTCAGGCGGTTTCGCGCTCCACCAGCTCCACCGGAAGGATCGTTCGGTGGGGTGGCTCGTCCCCGCTCAGGCGCTCGAGCAGACGACGGCTCATGGTGGCGCCGAGCTCGGCGATGGGCTGTCGGACGGTGGTCAGCGGCGGGCGTTGCTGCGCGGCATCCCGGATGTCGTCGAAGCCCACGACGGCAATGTCGCCGGCTCCTCGCCCGACCCGCCGCCCGTGCTCTTCGAGCGCCCGGATGGCACCGATCGCCGCCAGGTCCGAGGCGGCGAAGACCCCCTCCACGTCGGGCCGACGAGCGAGGATCCGCTGCATCGAGGCGTACCCCCCCTCAGAGGTGAACTCTCCCGACGCGACCAGTCCCTCGTCGTAGGACCGCCCCGACGCCTCCAGGGCGTTCCGGTAGCCGGTCAGGCGGTCCTGCCCCGCACACATGTCCTGGGGCCCGGTCACTGTGGCGACGACCTGTCGTCCGCTGGAGAAGAGATACTCGGTGGCCATCGTGGCGCCCCCGACGTTGTCGGCGTCGACGTAGAACAGCGAGTCGTCGCCACTCAGCGGGCGGCCACTCAACACGGTGGGGACCCCCAACGCCTCGAGCTGCTGGGGTAGCTGGTCCTCGCCGTGCAGGGACAGCAACAACACTCCGTCGACGTGTCCCCCTGCGGCGTAGGCGACGAACTGTGCGTGGTCCTCGCGTCGCGACGTCACCGTGAAGACGAGCTGGAGCCCAGCGGCTGCCACAGTGACCTGGGCGCTGCGGAGCATGCCGAGGAAGAAGGGGTCGGTGAACATCCGCTCCTCCGACTCGTCGACCAGGAACGCGACCGAGTCGCTTCGCCCCGTCACCAGGGAACGTGCCGCCTTGTTGGGCGTGTAGGAGATCTCCCGGGCCGCGGCCTGCACCGCGTCGCGGGCCTCATCGCTGACATTCGACTGACCGCGGAGCACCCGGCTCGCGGTGGCGCGCGACACCCCGGCACGGGCTGCCACCTCTTCCAGCGTGGGCGCCGGCCGGGTTCGCGAGGGCTTCCGCGTGGCCTGGGGCACGGCGGAAGTGTGGCACGACAGGAGCGATGCCGCACCGCCTCTGCCGCTCGATAGGGTGCTGTGGTGAGTGCTGACGCTGCCACCTCCGCTGCCGGGGCGGGCCCCGAGTTCCGCTACTCCGACCTGCTGCCGATCGGCGCCGACGAGACGCCGTACCGCCTGCTGACCACCGAGGGCGTGTCCACCTTCGAGGCCGGCGGCCAGACCTTCCTCAAGGTCGATCCCGAGGCGATCCGGCTGCTGACGGCGGAGGCGATGCACGACATCGCCCACTACCTGCGGCCGGCGCACCTGGCCCAGCTGCGCAAGATCATCGACGACCCCGAGTCCAGCGGCAACGACCGCTTCGTGGCGCTCGACCTCCTCAAGAACGTCAACATCTCCGCGGGTGGCGTGCTGCCGATGTGCCAGGACACGGGCACCGCGATCGTGATGGGCAAGAAGTCCGAAGGGGTGCTGACCGGCGCCGACGATGGCGTGCCGATCAGCCAGGGCGTGTACGACGCCTACACCTTGCTCAACCTGCGCTACTCCCAGCTCGCACCGCTGACGATGTGGGAGGAGAAGAACACCGGCACCAACCTGCCGGCCCAGATCGAGCTCTACTCCACGCCGTCCCACGACGGCAAGCCCGAGTACAAGTTCCTCTTCATGGCCAAGGGCGGTGGCTCG
>JAWWPM010000525.1:0-2868 GCA_033854915.1 Nocardioidaceae bacterium | reverse complement strand
TGTGGGGGATGCGGGCAGCGCTGGCGGCGTTCGCCGAGGAGGGCGGCCGCGGCGACATCGTGAACACCGCCTCGATCTCCGGGCTCGGGCCGGTGCCAGGCTATGCGGTGTACGCCGCCACCAAGGCCGCGATCGTCTCGGCGACGATGTCGGTCTCGGGCGAGGTGCCGCGCGGCGTGCGCGTGCACGCGCTCTGTCCCGACGGCGTCCAGACCGCCCTGCTCGAGGCGCAGGACCCCACCGGGCTCGGCTCGCAGCTGGTCTGGTCCGGCGGCCGGATCCTCACCGCGGAGGAGACCGCCGACGCGGCCGTCGCTCTGGTGGGGAGCCGCCGCGTCGTCCGCAGCCTGCCCGGCTGGCGGGGCTCGGTGGCCCGGGCCGGGGCTCTGTCGCCGTCCGTGGCCGGCCCCGCGGCGCGACTGCTCGCCGCCCAGGGGCGGCGCGCCCTCGCCCGGCGCGCCGTGGGGCGATGAGTCCGGGCTGCCGTCATCGCGGGTAGCTGAACCGGATCGAGTCGATGACGGACGCGAGCTCGGCGCGGGCTTGCGGAGGCGCCTTCGGCGAACGGATCTTCTGTACGTAGATCGGGTGTCCGTCGACATCGACGACCCAGATGTCGGCGATCCACCCGGCGCCGGCGTACTGGACGGGGCCAAAGCTGGCTGAGTCGAAGACAACACCGGTGTCTCCGCACCTCTCGGCCGCCTTCGTGACCCGGAACCGCATCTTGGTCGCCGGATAACCGAACTTCCGGACGTGGTGCGGGGACTGGATCTGCGCGAACCCGAAGGTGCGGGTCAGCGCCTCCACGAGAGTGTCCGGGGTCGTCACCTTCCCGACGTCGGGGTCGTCGCAGCCGTGGGTGTTCACGGCGGTCACCTCGAGGGCCAGCGCGCCGACGTACCACGTCATGTGGCTCAGCGCGTCACTGTTGGTGCGCCCCGGAGCGTGCCCGTCGAACCGGTTCGGACCCGCCCACGAGTTCCAGCCCTTCGGGAGGTCGAACTCCACGATGGGGCTGTCCTCGTACCCGGCCAGGGAGTGGCCGGGAGCCACAGCGGGCGCCAGCCAGTAGGTGCCCGGGCGCAGGGTCTTCATGGTGGCGTCCGGGTAGGCGCGCGCGTCGGCCGGAGGCCTTGGCGGCGTGACCGGGCCGTCGTCGGCCCTGGTCGCGTGGGTCTGGGCCACGGTGACACCCGCCACTGCCAGCACCGCGGCCAGGGTTGCGGCGATGCTCACCCGGCGACGGATCCGTAGCTGCTGTCCCCGCTGCTCGAGCCCGGCGAAGTCGGGGATCTCGACGAGCGACTCGGCTCGGGCTCCGAAGTCCTTCAGCTGCTCACTCATTGCTCACTCCTCGTTCCCGAGCAGCACGGCCAAGGCTTCCCGGCCGCGCATCAACCGTGACTTCACCGTTCCTTCGGGCACCCCGAGCGTTGCCGCGATCTCGAGGACGGGCAGGTCCGCCAGGTAGTGCAGCGCCAGGACCTCCCGTTGAGCCACCGAGAGCTGCCGCATCGCCTCGATCACGATCAGGTGCTCGTCGAGACCCGGCAGGTCGCCTCGAGTCTCCAGCTGCGGCCGGATCCTGGAGAAGTTGCGCAGCTTGCGCCAGCGGGTGCGGTGCAGGTTGATCGCCGTACGCCGCAGCCACGCCTCGGGGTTGTCGACGCGGAGGAACCTCGAGCCGCTGGCCGAGGCCCGCACGAACGCGTCCTGCACCAGGTCCTCGGCCTCGCCGGCGTTGCCCACCACGGAGTACAGCTGGACGACGAGGCGCCGGTACGACGTATCGAAGACCTCCTGCAGGGTCCAGCTCGCCTGCCCGGCCGGCGGCTCGTGCCCCAGCGCCAGCGTCTCCTTCTGGCCCATCGCGGACCTCCTCTTTCGCGGTCTGACACCACGACCCGCGACCACCGTGTCCGGTTCCATGGTCGACCCGTCGGACTGGGATGGCGACCGGAGACACGTTCGAACATTTGTTCGTGTCGCGCTTGAAATCGTTCGAACGTGTGCTCTAACGTCGCACATGTGTTCGATCGAACCTCTGATCGAGCCGCCGCCGAGACCGACTGTCGGCGGTCACCACTAGACAGGGATCAGTCCACTTCCCCAGGAGGATCCGATGAGCAGCACCACCGCCACCCGCACCTCGCGACTCACGCAGCCGCGACCCGCGTCCCTCGCGCCCCGGACCCTGACCGGCCCCGGCTGCTCTGTTGGTGGCGTGGCCGAGCGGCCGATGCTGCGGATCGTGGCCGACGACGAGCGGGCGCCGGTCTTCACCCGGGTGCTCCCGCCGGTCGAGCTGCCCGAGGCCCGGCAGGTGCGGCTCGACGACTTCTTCGCTGCGGAGTACGACGGTGACGACCAGGCCCTCGAGCTCGCCGAGCCGCGTCGCAGCGGGGTCCGGCTGACCCGCCGCGGACGCCTCGCCGTGCTGACCGTCTCGGTCGCCGCGGTGCTCGGTCTCGGCTTCGCGGCCGCGTCGGCCTCCATCGCCAACGACCACCCCGAGCAGACCCGGGTCGTCGTCGTGACGCCCGGCCAGACGCTCTGGGACATCTCGGCCTCCGCCGCGGGGGGCGGCGACGTGCGCTCGATGATGAGCCACATCGAGGCGCTCAACCACCTCGACTCGGCCTCGCTCCAGGCCGGTCAGCACCTCCGCATCCCGCAGTAGACGCCCCCCACCCATGAACTTCCGCCGGCCGACTCGACCCCGGCCGGCGGAGAGCCGGGGAAGACGGGAGGCAGCGCGACCCCATGCGCGCTGCCTCCCGCGGTTCCGAGTCACCGCTCGCCGTGCCGGTGTCGCCCGGTCGGGGACGACCCTGGGGTGTCGTACCTCAATGGGGCCGATCGGGC
>JAWWPM010000524.1:0-25110 GCA_033854915.1 Nocardioidaceae bacterium | reverse complement strand
GGAGGCCGCCCACGCTCACCAGCGGTGAAGTTCCCTTGAACCTGGGCGACGGGACCCGCGGTCCGGGCGCGTGGGCAGGACGAGAGTGGGTGGTTGACGATGCATCCGAACGTCGGTGCGCGCGCTGTCCTATGCGCGGTGACGGTCGCCGTGGCGGCGGCGCTGGCCCTGCCTGCGCGCGCGGCGACAGAGCCCACCCGGTGGGTGCGGGTGGCCAGCCCGAACGTCAGCGGCGACAGCTACACCAACCTTGTCGCAGGGGTCAGCTGCTGGTCGCCGCGCGGATGCTTCGCTGTGGGGTCCCGGTTCACGAGCTCCGGGCTTCGCCAGACGTTCGTCATGTCCTGGAACGGCACGGCGTGGCGCATCGTCGGCAGCCCGAACCGTGGGTCCGGCGACAACGCGCTGACCGCGCTCTCATGCCCGCGCCCGAGCATGTGCCTCGCGGTCGGGTGGGACGAGAACCCAGCGGACGGCCCCCTGGTCGAGACCTGGGACGGCGGGTCCTGGGCGCTCGCCGCCGTCCCGCTCACGAGCCCGGTTGCCACTGAGGCGGTCACCCTCGCGGGGGTCTCGTGTCCGACGCCCACTCGTTGCGTGGCGGTCGGCGGGTACGACCCCGACGGTCAGCGTGTGCGCAACCTGGCGCTGCGGATGTCGACCAGCCGCTGGTCCTTTGCGAAGCTGCCATCGCCCGGCACCAAGTCCAACGAGCTGACGGCGGTGAGCTGCGCCAACGGCCGTCACTGCGTCGCCGTCGGTGAGCACAGCGACCGTACGCAGACGTTCGCGCGGGTCACGCTCGCCGAGACGATGACCGGTAGGAAGTGGAAGCTCACTCCCACCCCGAACCCGACGCCGGCAAGCGCAGCCGGCATTCCGTACAACCACCTCGGCGGCGTCTCCTGCCCTACGACGAACCACTGCGTCGCCGTGGGCGAGTACCACTCCAACTCCACAGCGGACCTCCAGACCCTCGTCGAGACCTGGAACGGTCACCGTTGGACGAGGACCAAGAGCCCCAACAAGCCGCAAGGCAGCAACAACGACAGCCGGCTTCGATCGGTTGCGTGTGCCAGCACGCTCGCGTGTACGGCCGTCGGAAGTTTCGCGCCGAACAACCCGTCCCAGACCCTGGTCGAGACCTGGAACGGTGTCCGATGGGCGATCAGACGCAGCCCCGACGCGAAGCCCGCGGGGATCATCACGACCAACGAGCTCACGTCTGTCTCGTGCGTCAGCCCGTTCGCGTGCGCCGCGGTCGGTGACACGATGGCCGGGTTCACGGCCGACAGCAACACGATCACCCAGACTCTGACCTTGTTCGGCCCGGCCGTGCCCCGGCCGCACGTGCGGCTGACCCCCACCCGCTCCACGCCCGCGATCGGCCTTGCCCAGTGCCTGCAAGCCAAGGTCACCGACACCGCGGGTCACCGGCTGGTGCGTACGCCTGTCGCCTTCAAGGTGACCGGCGCCAACTCACACAAGTCAACCAAGCGCACCGACCGATCCGGCGTGGCGACGTTCTGCTATGTCGGCAGGCGGGCCGGGGTGGACCATGTGGTGGCCACTGTGTACGGCATCGGCTCGAACCGGGCAAAGGTCTCCTGGACCAAGCACTGACCCGACGGCAGGTCGGCCCGTCGCTGGCCTCTGGTCAGGGAGTGATGACGACCTGGCCGCGGACCTTGCCCGCCTCGAGTCGTCGCACCGCGTCGGGGACCTCGGCCAGCGGGTAGGACCGCTCGATGCAGGGTGCTACCTCTCCGGTGGCGGCGAGCTTCGCCAGACGATCGAGCCCGGTGTAATGCTCCTTGTTCAGGATCGACTTGAGACGTTGCGAAACGACCGGTGACATGACGGCGGCCTTCAGCTGGCGGCCCATGCCGGGGCTCCACGTGCTGCCGCCCTCGCCGCCGACGATGACCAGGGTCCCCTTCGGCCTGAGAGCCCTGCGGAGACGCGAGACCGAGGTCATGCCGCCGGTGTCCACGACCACGTCGTAGGTCCGCGAACCGTCGGCGAAGTCCTCTCGTGCGTAGTCGATGACGTGTCGGGCACCCAGTGCGGTCACCAGGTCAGCCTTGTCGCCGCTGGCAACCCCGGTGACGGACGCGCCCATGGCCACCGCGATCTGCACGGCGTAGGTCCCGACACCTCCGGACGCACCCACGACCAGCACGTCCGAGCCACTCGTGACGCCGGCCGTGTCCAACGCGCCCAAGGCGGTCAGGCCGGAGACCGGCATCGCCGCTGCCTGTTCGAAGGAGAGGCTCTCGGGCTTGTGGCTGAGCTTGTCCTCGCGGGCCACGGCGTACTCGGCGAAGGAGCCCTTCGCGATGCCGAAGACCTCATCGCCGACCGCGAAGCGGGTGACGCCCTCGCCGGTCGCGGTCACGGTCCCGGCGACGTCCTGGCCAGGGACCGGGTTCTTCGGTCTGCGCAGCCCGAAGCCCACGAGACGCATCAGGTACGGCTCTCCGGTCATGACATGGATGACGCCGCGGGCAAGGCCCGCTGCCTGCACGCGGACCAGTACTTCGTGTTCGCCCGGCGTGGGCTCGTCGATGTCGCGGAGCCGCAGCACGTCGGCCGATCCGTACCTGTCCTGGGTGATCGCCTGCATGGACGTCCTCCTCGGTGTTGCGGTCACGACCCTAGCCCCTCTCATGGTTGACGCGTGCGGTCAGCAGCAGGCCACGGATCCGGTGCAGTGGCGGCATCAGGCCATAGCTGACGATGGGCACCGCGATGGTGGCCAGCACGAAGGTCCGGTCGACGGTGGTCAGCCTGTGCAGCCAGTCACCCAGGAGCAGATTCAAGATGGTGAGGGTCGGAAAGACGGCCAGCCAGATCATCAGCGCCAGCTGGTGCTTGCTCGGCGGGCCGGGCTTGCCGGGCGTCGAGCTCTGAGGTGGGTTGTTCATGGTGACTCCTTCGGTTGGTTGTGGTGACCACGCTCGGGCGGTCGTCGTCCTGGGGGAGCGCTTGCCCGGCCTTCGATGTCGCGGTTCACACGGCGGCGTCGACGGGCTCCCGTTCCGCGACGGAGCCCGCGTCGGCGTGGCTCTCGCGTTGGCGGCGACGGCGACGCCGACGTGCCAGGAAGGTGGGGGCCGACCCCACCTGGACCGCCAGAGTCAGCGCCGCGAGGGCGAGCAGGACCGGGCGCCAGGACCGGTGCTGGCCGCCGAGGGTGAGTCCGGTGGTCGGGTAGCCGATCATCTTGGCGGTTGCCGACGTGGTGGCGGCGTCGGTGTGATCCGCCAGGTTCTGCAGGGCTGCGCTGAAACCGCCGCCGCCTGCTCCGGATCCGTCCGGACCCGGTCTGCCCGACAGGGCTTCGACCGTCAGCCCCTGCCGGTCGGCCCACGCACTCAGCTGCGGGTCGACGGCGCCGGTGCCCGGGACGACGACCCGGGAGAGGCCGGGCGCGTGGGTGAAGCTGGTGGTCAACAGGACCAGGCCGTGGCGCGTCCGGATCGTGTCGCCGGCGGCGATCGCGATGGTGCGGGCGGCCGACGACTGGCCGTAGACCTCGAACGCGGCTGTTGCGTCGAGCTCGTCGACACCGTCACGCAGGGCGATGCCGACGGTCGGCCGGAACCACGGCATCACGTAGTCGAGCCCCACCGGCCAGTCGTGGACGGCGAAGTGATCCTCGGGGATGCGGGTCGTCTGGGTGGGGGTCCACTCGAACTCCGGGTGCTCGTTCGCCACTCGTCGGGCCTCGGCAGGTCCCGCGAGCTCGGCGACGAGATGCAGAGCCGCGGGCACGCCGGAGGTCACGGCGGCCGTGGTGGTGACCGAACCGTCCTCGACGTAGCGACGGCCGCGCATCCAGTGCACGGCGGGTCGGCTCTTCTCGAGAGCACTGATGCGTGACCAGTGGCTGGTGGCGTCGAGCCCGTCGAGCATCCCGGTGGCTGCGAGGACGAGCGAGCCGCTGCACACGCCGAGGACTCGCGCGCCGTTGTCGTGCTGGCGCGTCACCCAGGCGCGCAGCGGCGCCTCTGCTTCGCCCGCAGGCTTGCCGACGGCGGGTACGACGACCAGGTCGGGGGTCAGGCTCGGGTCTGCGTCGACGTCGGCAAAGGTGTAGGTCGGAACGACGGCCGGGCCGCCGTCGAGAGCCGCCGGGCCGGCGACGTCGGCCGCGACGTACGTCGTGAAGGCGGGCGAGCTCGCGAAGACGTCGTACGGCGCCAGCAGGTCGCTGGCGACGGTGCCGCTCGATCCCGCGACGAAGGCGACCACCAACCGGTGGTGCGGACGCTGGGCAGCGGGCATCGCGGCACGCCCAGGCTCGGCGTACTGACGCGAGGCGGGGAGTGTGTCGGCCGATCGGGCGGGAACCGGCTGGTGGAGGTCTCTCCCGCTGACGATCACTCCGGCGAGGAGGAGGCCGGCCAGGGTTGCCACCCCGAGGGTGAGAGCGATGGCCGCGTCGAGGACCCGGCGTGGCCGGGTCCTCGGTGAGGTTCGGGTGCTGCCGGTCATGTCGTGGGGCCTCTCGTGAGCTCTTGGTCCTGGCGGGTGGATTCACTGTCGCCGGGTTTCCGGAGGGTCGACCCGGTCAAAGTGCCGGGGTCGGCGCGATGGGCGAGGAGAGGAGGAAGGCTCGGCGGGCCGGCCGCGCGGTACGGTCACCGCGTGCTGCAGGGGCGAGCGGTGGAGCTGGCTCGCCTGGTCGCGCTCATCGAGGATGCCCGCGCCGGAACGGCCGGCAGTGTCGTGGTGCACGGCGAACCCGGCGTGGGGAAGTCGGCTCTCCTGGCGGAGGTCGTGGCCATGGCGAGCGACGTGCGAGTTCTCCGGACCCAGGGGTTGGAGTCGGAGTCCCCGCTGGCGTTCGCAGCGCTCCACCGACTCCTCCGACCCGTGCTCCATCTCGCCGAGCGGTTGCCCGAACCCCAGGCACGCGCCCTGGGGGTCGCGTTCGGAGAGCAGGTGGGGAAGGTCGAGCCGTTCCTGGTGGGGGTGGCGACCTTGTCGCTGCTCACCGAGGCTGCCGAGGAGCAGCCTGTGGTGTGCGTCGTCGACGATGCGCACTGGCTCGACTCCGCCTCGACCGACGCACTGCTGTTCGCGACCAGACGTCTCGAAGCAGACCCGGTCGCGATGGTGTTCGCCGCGCGCGACACCGACGACCGGACGTTCGCCCCCGAAGGGGTGGCGGCTCTCCGGCTGGACGGGCTGGACGCCGACTCGGTGCGGGCGCTGCTTGCCGAGAACGCTTCGGTCGTGGTCGCAGCCGAGGTCACCGCCCGGCTGCTGGCCGAGACCGGCGGGAACCCGCTCGCCCTCGTCGAGCTCCCTACGGCCCTCAGTGACGAGCAGCTCGCCGGGTCGGCCCCGCTGCCCTCGCAGCTCATGCTCACCACCGGGGTCGAACGTGTCTTCCTCGACCGGTCCCGTCGGCTGACGGAGGCGGCACAGACAGTGATGCTGGTCGCCGTCGCGGACGACAGCGGCCGGCTCGCGACCGTACAACGAGCCGCTGCCACCCTGGGCGTCGAGCGCGACGCGGTCGCGGAGGCCGAGCGGTCGGGGCTGCTCGCGGTCAGGGGTGAGACCGTGACGGTCCGGCACCCGCTCGTCCGCTCCGCGATCTACCAGGCCGCCACGGCGAACGAGCGGCGCGAGGTGCATGAGGCGCTCGCCGTTGCCCTGGACAGTCTCGAGGACGCCGACCGGGCCATCTGGCACCGCGCCGCAGCCGCCGACGGACCCGATGAGAAGCTGGCGGACGACCTCCACCAGGTCGGCGACCGGGCCGAGCGCCGCGGCGGCTACCTGGCCGCAGCGGACGCTCACGAGCGAGCCGCAGACCTGACCGCCGACCCGCGGGCCAGGGCCAGACTCCATTTCGCCGCCGCCCGCAACGCCTGGGCCTCGGGCCAGACGGTCCGTTCGTCCCGGCTGTTGTCTGCGGCCCGTGAGCGCGCAGATGATCCGCTCATGCTGGCGGACATCGACCGGCTCCGCGGCCGCATCGCGGTCAACCTCGGCTCGGCGACGGACGCGCACCGAATCTTCACCCGGGCCGCAGAGCAGGTGGCGGTGCACGAGCCGGTCCAGGCCCTGGAGATGGCCGTGGCCGCCGCGGTCGCGCGCAGCCACGGCATCGACAGCGGAGCAAGACTCCCTGCCGACGCCATCGACGTCGACCCCTCGCCGTACGACACGCCTCGCACACGCTGCCTCAAGCATCTCCTGGTCAGCACCCGCCACGACATCGCCGGAGACCGCGCCGCCGCCTTCGACGAGCTCCACACCGCCCAGACCACCGCCCTGGGTGCGGCCGACACCCTCGCCGACCTCGACCTTCTCGGGAACCTCGCGAACGCCGCCCTGCACCTCGGCGACGACGACGCGCACCGATACTTCTACGCCCTGATGCTGTCCACCGCCCGGGAGAACGGGGACGGCATGGCGGTGCTCTATGCCCTCCAGCGTCTCCCGTTCAGCCAGTACGTCGGCGGCACGTGGGGCGCCCTTCGGAACACCGCGGAGGAGGCGATCGCGCTCGGGCTCAGCGTGGGCCAGGTCGCGGCGACGGCCGCCCCGCGGGCCTGGCTGACCCTGCTTGCCGCGCTCGAGGGCCGCCCGGACTACGACGATCGGCTCACGTCCCTGCAGACGCTGGTGGCCGCACACCCGCCGGTCGGCATCCTGGCCCAGCCCGTCGAGGACCTGACCCGGTGGGCCAAGGGCATCGAGGCACTGCTGGACGGTGACGCACCCGGCGCTCTGCACCACTTCCGCCAGATGGCCTCCGCCTCGTCGGCGACGCAGCTGCCTGCCCTCATGCTGATGTCCGCCCAGGACCGGATCGACGCCGCCGCCCGTGCCGGCGACGACACCCAGGCTGGCGCCTGGGTGGAGGACCTCGACGCGTTCGCGGCCGGAACCGATCTTCCCTGGGCCCAGGCCGCGGCCGCCTTCGGCCGCGCCAGGATCTCCGAGGGCGACGGGAGCGACGCGGGCCGGGTGATCGAGCTGTACGAGACCGCGCTCACCCACCATGCCGCCGCCCGCCGTCCCTACGACCGCGCCCGGGTCCAGCTGGCGTACGGCGAGTTCCTGCGTCGCCACCAGCGGCGCGTCGACGCCCGGGGTCACCTCCGGGAAGCACTGGAGACGTTCGAGGACCTGCACGCACGCCCGCTCGTCGAGCGCGCGGTCCAGGAGCTTCGCGCGTCTGGAGAGACCGCCCGCAAGCGCGACCCGTCCACGGCACTCGACCTGACCCCGATGGAGCTCAAGGTCGCCGAGCTCGTCAGCCAGGGGCTCTCCAACAAGGACGTCGCCGGTCAGTGCTGGGTGTCTCCCCGCACCGTGGCGTTCCACCTGCGCAACGTGTTCACCAAGACCGGTGTCACCTCCCGGGGTGAGCTCGCCCACCTCGACCTCGCCTGATCCGACGGTCGCGCCGTAGCCCAGCGCGAGGTCACCGAGCCGGCCTCGGGGTAGGCCTCGTCGCGAGTAACCCGGTCATCTGACCGGGGTGAGCAGACGCGTTCCCGGCCACGCTCGACAGCAACGGATCACCCCTTTGCGAGAGCGAGACCACCATGAACCTCGACACCCTCCACCACACCGACCGGCCGTCCGTCGTGACGGTCTCCCACGGGCCGTTCGCCCGGATCGTCCTCGCGTCCCTGGGCGCGGGGCTCGCCGCCGCACTCACGCTGGGCCTGGTGGTCTTCGCCGGGCGCACCGAGGCCACCGTCACCGGCGCGATGCTGGTCGGCTTCGGCTTCGGTTGGACGCTGATCGGCGTCCTGTCCCGGCGCCTCACCGACCGGCCGCAGCGCTGGACCGCCGTACCTGCCGTCGTCATGGGCGGCACGGGGCTGGGCCTGGTCGTGTTCACACCCGGGTACGCCGCCATGACCAGCATGAGTTGGGTCTGGCCGGCGCCGGTGCTGGCGCTGGCCGCCTACGTCTGGCTGCGGGCGCGGCGTGACCTCCCCGGGCGCGCTCGCTGGATGCTCGTGCCGGTCGTCGCGGTCCTGGTCGCCGCACCCGTCGCCGCCACCTACGAGAACATCAGCGCCGCCCGCGACCAGCACCGTTACGCCGCCCCCGGCACCACCTACGAGGTCAACGGCCACCGGCTCTACCTCGACTGCCGCGGTGAGGGCAGCCCGACCGTCGTGCTCGACAACGGACTCGGCGAGGTCACCGCCTCCTGGGCCCGCATCGTCGACCAGGTCGACTCCACCACGCGGGTCTGTGCCTACGACCGGGCCGGTCAGGGCTGGAGCGAGGTCACGAACAGCGCCCAGGACGGCGTGGCGGCGGCTCGCGACCTCCACGACCTGCTCGACCTGGCCGGCGAGCACGGTCCCTACGTGATGGTCGGGCACTCGATCGGCGGTACCTACGCGCTGACCTACGCTGCCCGGTACCCCCAGCAGGTGGCCGGCATGGTGCTCCTGGACAGCTCGAGCCCCGAGCAGTTCTCCGCGATTCCCAGCTACTCCGGGCAGTACGCCGTCATCCACCGGGTCGAGGCGCTCACGCCCGCCCTCAACCGCCTCGGGCTCGGTCGGGTGATCGCGGCCGTCGGTGCCTCCCACCTGCCGCCGGCGGCAGCCGACCAGGTGACGGCCCTGACTGCGAGCGCCCGCGGCGCCCGGAGCGCGAGCGCGGAGTGGCAGGTCCTGCCCACCCTCTTCAGGCAGGCCCAGGCACTGACCACCTTCGGCGACCGGCCGCTCGCGGTCCTGACCGCCTCCGAGAGCCAACAGACCGACGGCTGGTCAGCAGCACAGGACCACCTCGCAGCGCTGTCCACCGAGAGCGTCCATCAGGTCGTCGACTCGACCCATGTGGGCCTCCTCGAGGACCAGCACGGCTCGGCCGCAGCGGTCGCCGCCATCGACCACGTCCTCGCCGAGGTCCGCAGCCACTCCCGGCGGGGCACCCGATGACCGCCCCGCACGCTCCGTCCTCGACCGGCACCACCACCACCACCACCACCGAAGGAGTCACCATGTCCACCGCCACACCGGCCGAGCACCAGATGCCTGCCGACACCCAGCAGCACCACGAGCACGCCGACGGCGACACCGGCCCGAGGAAGTCATGGGCCCTCCTCGGGGTCGCGCTCGCAGCGCAGATCCTCGTCGTGCTCGACATCTCGGTGGTCAACACCGCGCTGCCCTCGATCGGCCGGTCCCTGGACCTCGGCGGCAGCCAGCTGCAGTGGCTGGTGACGGCGTACCTGATGATGTCCGGCGGCGGCCTTCTGCTCGGCGGACGTGTCGCCGACCTGCTGTCGCGGCGAACCGTCTTCCTGACGGGCCTGGCCCTCTTCACGGTCGCCTCGTTGCTCAGCGGCTTCGCCGAGACCGGCGGCCAGCTGATCGCCACCAGGTCCATCCAGGGCCTCAGCGCCGCACTGCTGACGCCGTCCGCCCTGTCACTGATCATGACCACGTACGCCGGCGCCCAGCGCAAGGCGGCCCTGGCCCTGTGGGGAGCGGTGGGCAGCCTCGGCGTCGCCGCTGGCGTCCTCCTCGGGGGTGCCATCACCACCTGGACGAGCTGGCAGTTCATCTTCTGGATCAACGCCCCCATCGGCCTGATCGCCTTCGCCGTCGGCCGCAAGGTCATCGTGAAGGACACCACGCCGCGGCCGACCCTCAGCGCCTTCGACCTGCCCGGTGCCGCGGCCGTCATCGGTGGCCTGGCCAGCCTCATCTACGGCCTGGGCGGCACCGCCGACCACGGCTGGTGGAGCATCCACACCGCCACCGCCTTCGCTGTGTCCATCGCACTCCTGGGGATCTTCCTCAAGCTCGAGCAGCGTGCCGCCCGGCCCCTGTTCCCGCCCCACGTCTGGAAGCTCGACAGCCTGGTTTCCGGCACTGCGGTCATGCTCGGCGTCACCGGCATCCTCGTCGGTACGGTGTTCCTGACCTCGATCTTCCTGCAGACCGTGCTCGGCTTCACCGCCCTGCGCACCGGGTTGGCGTTCGTGCCCTTCGCGCTCGCCATCACCGCAGGCACCGTGGTCGCCCGCCACCTGCTGGCACACCTCGCACCGCGCACCATCGCGACCACCGGTCTGCTGATCACGGTGGCGGCCGCCCTGCTGCTGTCCACCGCCGGCAGTGACGCCCACTACGCCGGCGACATCCTCCCCGGCCTCTCCGCCCTCGGGTTCGGGGTCGGCATGGTCTTCGTGCCCGTATCGGTGACCTCCATGGCGGGCATCCCGGCCTCGCACTCCGGGGTGGCCTCGGGCTTCTTGATGACCGGCCACGAGATCGGCGCCGCTCTCGGCGTCGCGGTCCTGTCCGCGGTGGCCAGCACCGCCGGCAGCCTCACCACCGCCAGTGGCGCCTCAGACGCCTTCGCCCGCGGGTTCGTCGGCGCGGCGGTGATGGGTGCCGTCGTCGCGGTCTTCGCGGTGCTGCGGATGTCGAAGACCATCGCGGCGGGTGGTGGCGGACACATGCACATGCACTGATAACCGTTGCGCGTCTGCCGCCGCGGTCGGGTCCCGAGACTGGATCCGACCGCGGCTCGCGCTGTGAAGGCGACTGCCGTTGGTCAGGCTTCGGGGATCGGTCGGCCGAAGGCCTCCAGGGTGATGTCGGTCGGCTCCGGGCCGCCTCGCTGGTCGGTGTCGAGGCCGTCGATGGCGGCCAGGTCGTCGTCGGTGAGGGTGACATCGAAGACGTCGAAGTTCTCGGCGATGCGGTGCGGCTTGGTCGACTTGGGGATGACCGACCGGCCACGTTGCAGGTGCCACCGCAGCATCACCTGGGCCGGCGACTTGCCGTGGGTCTCGGCGATCTCGCCGATCACCGGGTCTTCGAGGGTGCTCCCGTGGCTGCCGTCGCGATAGAAGGTAATGCCCCCGATCGGTGACCATGCCTGCGTCAAGATGCCGTGCTCGGCATTGAGAGCCTGGACCTCACGCTGCTGGAAGTAGGGGTGCAGCTCGATCTGGTTCACGGCCGGGACCACCTCCGCCGTGTCGAGCAGGGTGGTCAGGTGGTCGACCATGAAGTTGCTGACCCCGATGGCACGGACCTTTCCCTGCTCGAGCAGCGACTCGAGCGCGCGGTAGGCCGCCACGGTCTTGTCGAAAGCAGACGGCAGTGCCTGGTGCAGGATCAGCAGGTCGATCTGGTCGACTCCGAGCTTGGCGGCACTCTTCTCGAAGCCGTGCAGGGTCTCGTCGTACCCGTAGTCGCTGATCCAGATCTTGGTCTCGAGGAAGACCTCGCCGCGGGGTACGCCGGACCTGTGGACAGCCTCGCCGACCTCACGTTCGTTGCCGTAGGCCGCGGCGGTGTCGATGTGGCGATAGCCCTTTGACAGGGCCGCCAGCACGGCTGCCCGCGTCTCGTCGGGCGGGGTCTGGAACACCCCTAGCCCCAGGGCAGGCATCTCGACGTCGTTGCTCAAGGTCAGGTTCGCCATGGCTTCGACTCTAGGCAGACCGTCGCCGGTGTCGGGAGGCTCTGTCAGTACCCCTACTGGCCCGCCCATGGCACGGCCGGTGCTCGCTCATGGAGCGGGATGCGCGGCCTGGGTCCAGCTGGCGAGAAGGGCGAGCGCTTCGGCTTCCGCTGAGTCTGGTTGAGGGGTGTAGATGTTGACGCGCAGGCCGGGGTCGGCGGGGAGGTCCATGGCCTCGTAGGGGAGGTCGAGCTCCCCGACGACAGGGTGACGAAGTCGCTTGACTCCGGAGCGGTGGAACTTCACGTCGTGGCGGGCCCAGCGGGTTGCGAACTCCTGGCTCTTGGTGGTGAGCTCGCCGATCAGCTCGGTCAGGACTCGGTCCTGGGGGGATCGCCCGGCCTCGGAGCGGAGGAAGGCCACGGAGTCGTCGGCGGCCTTGTGCCAGTCCACGAAGAAGTCGCCGGAGGCGGGGTCCAGGAAGCAGAAGCGGGCGGTGTTGATCGGGCCGCGCTGGGCGAACAAGGGCGAGTCGTACACCGGGGCGTAGAGGGCGCGGCCGAGCTGGTTGGCGGCGAGGATGTCGAAGCGGCCGTTGCGCAGGTACGCCGGGGTGCCGGGCATCGCATCGAGGATCCGGAGCAGGGTGGGACGGACCCGCGTGTGATCTCGACTCCGCTCGATCACCGAGGAGCGGCGGGAGCGGGAGGAGGACCGGGCCAGGTCGTAGAGGTGGGCGCGCTCGGCGTCGTCCAGCTGCAGGGCGGCGGCCAGCGACTCGAGGACCGACTCCGAGGCACCGCTGAGGTTCCCGCGCTCGAGGCGCACGTAGTAGTCGACGCTCATCCCGGCGAGCATCGCGACCTCCTCGCGGCGGAGCCCGGGCACCCGTCGGTTGCCGCCGTAGATCGGGAGCCCCGACCCTTCCGGAGTCAACCGGTTGCGGCGCGTGACCAGGAAGTCGCGCACCTGGGTGGAGATGTCGGTCGGGTCGGCCATACCCACGACGGTACGACGTGCGGACGCGCCGATCGAGCGGCGAGGGAGGTACTGCGGTTACCCGGAACAGGCGTCACTCCCGAGTGAAGCAACAACCGTGTTGAGTGGGGGACATGCGAGCCACCCTGATCCACGGAGCCGGCGACATCCGCGTCGAGGACGTCCCGGACCCCACCCTGAAGGAGCCCACCGACGCCCTGGTGCGGGTCACCACCGCCTGCGTGTGCGGCAGCGACCTGCACCCCTACCACTCGATGACGCCGGAGGGCGGTCCGCAGCGGATCGGCCACGAGTTCATCGGCGTCGTCGAGGCCACCGGCTCCGACGTGACCACGGTGCAACAGGGCGACCTCGTGGTCGCGCCATTCGCCTGGTCCGACGGCACGTGCGACTTCTGCCGTGAGGGCCTGCAGACCGCGTGCGAGCACGGCGGCTTCTGGGCTCGCAACGGCGTCGACGGCGGGCAGGGCGAGGCCGTTCGGGTGCCACTGGCCGACGGCACCCTGGTCAAGCTTCCCGTGGAGGAGACCTCGCCGCTGATCCCGTCGCTGCTGACCCTCTCCGACGTCTACGGCACCGGCTGGCACGCCGCGATCAAGGGCGGGGTCACCCCGCGCACCAGCGTCACCGTGATCGGCGACGGCGCCGTGGGACTGCTCGCGGTCCTCTCCGCCAAGCAGCTCGGCGCCGAGCAGATCATCCTGATGGGTCGCCACCAGACGCGTACCGACCTCGGCCGCGAGTTCGGCGCCACCGACGTCGTCGCCGAGCGCGGCGACGACGGCATCGCGAAGGTCCGCGAGCTGACCGGCGGGCAGGGGAGCCACGTCGTCCTCGAGGCCGTCGGCCATCTGCCGGCCTACCACCAGGCGTACGGCGTCGTCCGCCCCGGCGGCACCATCAGTCGGGTCGGGGCGCCGCAGTACGAGGACGCGCCGATCGGCTTCGGCAGCCTGTTCGGCGGCAACATCACCCTGACCGGCGGCCCTGCTCCCGCGCGGGCGTACATCGAGACGCTGATGCCCGCGATTCTCGACGGCACCGTCGACCCGGGCCGGGTCTTCGACCGCACCGTCGGGCTCGAGGACGTCGCCGACGCCTACCGCGCCATGGACGAGCGCTCGGCGCTGAAGGTGCTGGTCAAGCCGTGAGCGCGGTCTCGACCAGCTCGACCACCGAGACGGATTCACTGCCTGCCCACCCGCGCGCGGTACTCGCGATCATCCTCGCGGCGTACTTCATGATCCTCCTCGACAACTCGGTGATCTTCACCGGCCTGCCCAGCATCAAGGCCGGGATGGACCTGTCGACCGGCGAGCTGTCGTGGGTGCAGAACGCGTACACCCTGGTCTTCGGCGGGCTGCTGCTCCTGGGCTCCCGTGCCGCCGACATCGTGGGCCGCCGGCGGCTGTTCGTGATCGGGCTCGCGGTCTTCTCCACCGCGTCGTTCCTGATCGGCGTCGCGCCGGCCGGCTGGTGGCTGGTCGCCTCCCGCGCCGTTCAGGGTGTCGGCGCCGCCATCGTCGCCCCCGCCTCGCTCTCGCTCCTGACCGCGCACTTCGCGGCCGGCAAGGAGCGGCAGCGGGCCGTCGCGTGGTACGCCGCGACCGCCGGCATCGGCGCCAGCCTCGGGCTGGTGGTCGGTGGCGCCCTGGCCGCGTGGATCTCGTGGCGAGCGGGCTTCTTCGTCAACGTACCGATCGGCATCGCCATGGTCTTCGCGGCGCAGCGCTACCTGAGGGAGACCCCGCGCAGCACCGCGCGCTTCGACGTCCCCGGTGCTGTGCTCGCCACCCTCGGCGTCGGCACGCTGGTCTACGGCATCGTCACGTCTGCAGACGCCGGTTGGACGTCGTTCCGCGTGGTGATCGCGCTGGTCGCCGGCCTCGTGCTGCTGGCCGGACTGGTCGCGCACGAGTCCCGCGTCGAGCAGCCGATCATGCCGCTCCGGCTGTTCACCAGCCGCGAGCGCTGCGGCGCCTACGCCGCGCGGATGCTCTTCCTCGGCGCGATGATCGGCTTCTTCTTCTTCACCACGCAGTACCTCCAGGGCGTCTACGGCTGGAGCCCGCTCCAGGCCGGCCTCGGGTTCCTGCCGATGACGGCTGTCAACTTCGCCGTTGCCGTGCGGGTACCGCGGCTGATCGCCCGGATCGGCGACTCCCGGGTGCTGGTCGCGGGCATCGCGGTCACCGCGGCCGGCATGGCATGGCTGAGCCAGGTGCAGGCCGGTCAGGGCTATTGGGTCGGCGTCGCTCTACCGATGATCCTGGTCGGCGCCGGTCAGGGACTCGCCTTCGCGCCGCTGACCTCTGCCGGCATCGCAGGTGTCGAGGTGGCGGACGCCGGGGCCGCGTCGGGCCTGGTCAACACCGCCCACCAGCTCGGCAGCGCGCTGGGACTCGGCATCCTGGTCACGGTCGCGGCGAGGCAGGGCACCGACCTGGCCGGGCACGTCACCGCCGCACTGACCGGCAGCGCCGCACTGCTGGCCGTCGCCCTGCTCATCGCCATGGTGGTCGTGGTGCCCGGGGAACAGTCCCGGCGGGCCAGGGAGAAGATCGTGGGATGAGCGACTGGAGCGCAACAGACCCGGAGCGATCGGCACGAGCCGAGGAGCTCATCGCAGTGACCACCGACGAGTACGCAACGACAAGGAGCATGAGCATGAGCACCATCGACACCCGCATCTTGGGCAACGGCCTGGAGGTCTCCGCACTCGGCTTGGGCTGCATGGGGATCAGCCAGTCGTTCGGCCCCTCGCCCGAGCGGCCGGAGATGGTCGCGTTCCTGCGGCAGGCGGTCGAGCACGGCGTGACGCTCTTCGACACCGCCGAGGTCTACGGGCCCTTCCACAACGAGGAGGTCGTGGGGGAGGCGCTGGAGCCCCTGCGCGACCAGGTCGTGATCGCGACCAAGTTCGGGTTCTCCCTCGACGACAGCGACCGTCAGCTGGACAGCCGTCCCGACCACATCCGGGCGGCCCTCGAGGGATCGCTGCGGCGGCTGCGCACCGACCACGTCGACCTGCTCTACCAGCACCGCGTCGACCCGGACGTGCCGATCGAGGACGTGGCGGGGACGGTCAAGGACCTGATCGAGGAGGGGAAGGTCCGGCACTTCGGCCTCTCGGAGGCCGGCGTGGACACCATTCGGCGGGCGCACGCCGTCCAGTCGGTCACCGCGCTGCAGAGCGAGTACTCCCTGTTCTGGCGCGAGCCGGAGGGCGCGATGCTCGACACGCTCTCCGAGCTCGGGATCGGCTTCGTGCCCTTCAGCCCGCTCGGCCGCGGCTTCCTGACCGGCACGGTGGACGCGACCACGGAGTTCTCCGAAGGCGACATCCGCGCGAATCTCCCGCGGTTCACCGTCGAGGCCCGCGAGGCCAACCTCGCGCTGGTGGAGCGCGTCCGGGCCGTGGCGGTGCGCCGGGACGCGAGTGTGGGACAGATCGCCCTCGCCTGGCTGCTGGCCCAGGGGCCCTCGATCGTGCCGATCCCGGGCACCCGGCGGCTGACCCGCCTCGACGAGAACCTCGGCGCCGCCGATCTCACGCTGACACCCGAGGACCTCGCCGAGCTCGACGAGGCGTCCACCCAGGTCAAGATCGTCGGAGACCGATACCCCGAGGCCATGCAGCGGCTGGTGAATCGCTGAGCTTGGCTGTGGTCGCGGACCCTCCCGTCCCGCTGCCAGTCGCCGAGGGTCGGCTTTGGATCCCGCCCGGTGGTCCGGGGCAGGACCTGCCACGGCTCCGCGTCGGGCAATGCGTCCGGGAGGAGCCGCTCGAGCACCCGTCGTACGACGGCGACTGCCTCGCCCTGGCCTCGGACCGGACCCGTCCTGACCCGGCGATTCGCACTACCCCTCTGGCGGCCCTTCCGAGATCCGTGGCAACACTTGGGTCTCGTCGTCCGGACCTGTCGGCTCGGGAACATCGGTGGCATGGCGTCGGCGGACGGAGGAGCGGAGGGGTGCGCGCCGCGGAGGAAGCAGGCGAAGCTGGCGGCGCACCCGCTCGTCCAGCCCCAGCTCGTGCTGCAGCCGGCGGACGGCGGCGCGGGCAGCGGCGTAGAGCTCGACCACGTCGACGGGCCACGCCTCGTTCAGAGCCGCGTCGAGACGGGCTCGTGATGCGAGCATGCCGTCCTGGGCCTCCTGAAGGCGGGCGATGTCATCGCGGCTCAGGCTGATCTGGACGTCGCCTTCGTGACGCACGAGCTCGCCGAAGGCGTCGGCGCCGGCCGCAAGTCTGCGGAACGTCTCAGCCAGGTCGCCGAGCACGGTGCTCGCGGAGTCCTGTTCCAGCCAGTCGCCGTCGGAGGAATCGGCCACTGAGCGCATCAGGCCGCGGATCGCCACGGCCGTGTGCTCGAGAGCCTCCAGGCCCTGCCGCAGGCCGGGTTCGACGTGCGGAGTACCCACCGCACGTACGTTCAGGCGCCGCCCTTCCTCGGCCCGGAGCAGCGCCGCACCGACGCCGGGAATGTCGTGGGTGATGCGCCGGGCGTCCCCGAGCCAATCCCGGGCGGCACCCGACAGGCCGTTCGGGTCCCCGTCGGTCATGGCGTCGAGCTCCGAGGCTGCCCGCACCAGGAGCTCGGTGACGGCGTCTGCCAGTCCGTCGATCGCACGGCCGGCGTCGGAGCTGGCCACCTTGGGCGGAAAGACGAGCGTGGCGATGATGCCCACCGCAGCGCCCACCAGGGTCTCGGCGATCCGTTGCCAGGCCGCGGCCTCCGCGCTGATCGCTCCGACCCCCAGGACGAGCATGGCACTGATCGCGACCTCGACGAGATTGGAGCGCAGCCGCAGGAACTGGCCGATGGTGATCGAGATCAGGATGAGGAGGCCGAGACTCCACCACTCCAGCGGTACGACGGCCGCGAACCCGATGGCCAACGCCACCCCCGCCACCACGGCGATGACGCGGTCGAGCCCGCTGGCGAGCAGCGAGATCGGTGTCACCTGCACCACGAGCATCGCGGTCAGTGGCGCGAGCAGTGGTTGGGTGCCGGGGAAGAACAGGGACGCAACGAGGTAGCTGGCCGTGGCTGCGACGGTGATGCGCAGCGACCACTGGAGCGAGGCCCGGCCGTCTCGCCGCACGCGCGCCAGCTCCCGGGAGATGAACCCGCGCCACCAGTGCACCACGCCTCATTGTGCAACGCGCGACCTCTACGGACACGCTGAGGCCACGACCGGGTGCGCACATCTGCGCAGTGACACGACGCACCGTCGCTCCCTTGCGCCCCAATCTTTGCGATGGGTTGGCGCCCCAGAGTGCTTCCCTCTTGGCCAGTCCGCCCCGACGGATCATCCTCGCCCTGGCACTCCGATCCTGCTGCCTCCGCATGGGGGCCGCGCAACCGGGTACGTCTTCGAGATCCGACGAAGGATCCGACGTGTTTCTCAATGACAACCTGTGGCTGGCCCTGGCGTTCGCGGTGGCGTTCCTCTCCGGGGTGGTGGGGCTCCTGTTCTTCCTCGCCTGGATGGAGCCACGCGACGTCCAGCGGCCGGCAACGAGTCGGCCCCCGCAACGCGGACGACCCGTGCCTTCGCGTCGATGACGGCCTGGCGTCGGCGGTGGCCGTGGGTCGAGCGCAGCGGATTGCGGACGGCGCCGTCGGGTCGTGGCGCTCAATGTCCTTCGGGTGGGGGGAGGACGCACGAGATCTCGGCACTGCCCGTCCCACCCTTCGGTGGCCGTCGCCGTTCCAGGCGCACCCTTTGGGGGGTGGAACCGGCAGTTCCCCGAGTCTAGAGTCCGACCAAGACCTTGGGAGACGGGCCATCCCGAGGCCCAGCGCCCCGCCGCTCGTGCGCCGCGGGGCGCGACCACGCGAGGACCGGTCATCGCCTCCGTGTGACCGGAGATCGGTCATCGCGGGGTGCCGGCACCGAGGGCTGATGAGGTCGGTGGACGGCCCGTCCAGGAATCGGCTCTGATGGTGACGAGCCGTCAGGAACAGCGGGAGCGATGTCACCCAGGACGCGCGAGCCCGTGCTCACGCCTGGTTCAACATGGCCAGGACCCGTGCCACGGTGGCCATGGAGAGCCCGGCTCGGACGGCGGCACTCGACAGACGCGCGCGCGCGTCGTCGATCGACTCCCGGTAGCGCGCAGCGAGGATTCCCAACGCCACGTCGATCTCATTCCGCTCCCGCAGCAGGCCAAGGGCCTGAGCCGCGGCGCGTCGGCTCTCGAAAGACAGGTCGGCATCCCGCGCCGCGCTTCCGGCGGTGGCGCCCAGGGCTCGTTCAAGCTCGTCGTGGTGCCCGGTGAAGGCGTCGGTCGTCGAGGCGTAGAGGTTGATGCCCCCCACGACCTCGCCGCCCTCGCTCAGGGTCAGGGACAGACTGCTCTTGATCCCGCGCGCCGCGCTCGCTTGGGCGAACAGCGTCCAGCGGCTCTCGTCCAGCAGGTCACCCATCACGACCTCTTCCGCAGCCGTGTCGTGGTGGGGGTCCTCCCAGACGCATGGGCCGCCGTCGACGTACTGGACCGCATCAACCTGTGCGATCTCCTCGTCGGTGGCGACCAGGGTGAACGTCAGAGCATCGCGGACCAAGCAGAGGCTGAGGCCCACACACTCCGGCACGATGGCCCGGGCCTGGAGACCCAGGTCGCGCAACACGACCGACAGGTCACCCTCGTCCGGTTCCATGAACTCGTTGAGCGCCCGTTCGGTCTCCGGTATCGGCTCCATCACCGCACCTCCGCCGCGTGCGAGCCCCCGGTCGCGTGGCCTGGATGCTCCTCGCGATCGGGGGCTACGCCCGAGTGCGTGCCCACGATCACGATCGGCGAGGACGGGCCCGGCTCGGAGTCGGCGGAGGCGTCGTACCCCGCAGCACGGAGCTCGGTGAGCACCACGGCTGGGTCCTGCCCGGGTGGCACCAGGTAACGCAAGGTGGCCCGGTCGGCGATCTGCAGCCGGTCGCCGTCCTCTCGCTCGGCACGAGTGAAGCGTGTCACCGCCCATGCTCCAGCGAACAGGACCACCAGCACGAGTACGACGGGGACGATGACAGCACCCATGCTGTGGCGGTACCCACCCTGCGGCCTTGCATGCTTCGTCGTCCCGGCCCCCGTGGTTGGGGCTGGATACGGCCGCCCCCGCGGACTCGGGGGTGGGTGGCCGCATGATCCGCCCGCACCTCGGGTACCTGAGGTGATGAGCCAACCGCGACAGCAGCAAGAGCCACCCGGTGTGCAGTCACAGATGGACCCCCGGCCCGACTGCGGCGAGGAGAGCTACCGCGGGCACGGCCGCTTGTCGGGCAAGGCCGCGGTGATCACGGGGGCGGACAGCGGCATCGGCCGGGCCGTCGCCATCGCCTACGCCCGGGAGGGCGCTGATGTGCTGATCTCCTACCTCGACGAGCACGAGGACGCGAAGGAGACCGCCCGATACGTCCAGGAGGCGGGTCAGCGGGCCGTGCTGATGGACGGCGACCTGACCCAGCCGCAGCACTGCCGGGACATCATCAGCACGGCGGTTCAGGAGTTCGGCCGGATCGACGTCCTGGTGAACAACGCGGCGTACCAGATGAGCCACGAGTCGTTCGAGGAGATCCCCGACGAGGAGTGGGACTTCACCATCGCGACGAATCTCTCGGCGATGTTCCACCTCTGCAAGGCGGCGCTGCCGCACATGGGCGCCGGCTCATCGATCATCGGCAGCTCGTCGGTCAACTCCGACAGCCCCAACCCGACGCTGGCGCCGTACGCCGCGACGAAGGCAGCCATCGCGAACCTGAGCGCCAGCCTGGCGCAGCTGCTCGGCGAGCGAGGCATCCGGGTGAACAGCGTGGCCCCCGGGCCGGTGTGGACTCCGCTGATCCCGGCCACGATGGATGCGGAGAAGGTGGCGGACTTCGGTTCGAACACCCCGCTCGGCCGACCGGCCCAACCTGTCGAGCTCGCGCCCGTCTACGTCCTTCTGGCATCGGACGAGGCCAGCTACGTCTCGGGTGCGCGGATAGCCGTCACCGGCGGGCGGCCGATCCTCTGAGCAGCACCCCTGCGCGTCATCGCGCGCGGGGGAGCCTGGCTGCCTCGGGCAGCATCTGCCCACAGGCCATGATCAGGACGACACGCCAGTGTCCGGAGCGCCCTCAGAGGCCTGGGCCGAGGTGAAGAAGGAGACCTTCCCGTCGGCTTCGAGGATGGCGAGCTCGATGTCCGCAAGGTCTCGGATGCCTTGCTGGCGAGCGGTGGCGAGCAGGTCGGACTCGGTGAACCGCTGTTGTCTGGCGGGCGCAGACAGGAGGCGGCCGTCGCGAACCACGACAACGGGCTTGCCTCGGATGACCGAACGGATGCGGGGGAACTTCCACTGCAGCCAGGAAAGGGCGACGGTGAGAAGCGCGAAGACCGAGATGGTGAGCACGCCGGACGTCACCGAGTAGTCCTGCTGGGTCACCGACTGCTGGATCAGGTCGCCCATCGTCACGTACATGAGCAGCTCGAACGTGCTGAGCTCGCCCAGCGTCGAGCGTCCCACGGCTCGGGTGACAGCCCAGAGGAAGGCGAACATCACCGCCGCCCGGATCACGATCTCCACGGGTCCGACTCCTTTCGTGTGCGCGGACTCACGGCATCAACCGGGTGTGGAGGTTGACCGACGCCACCGCCGTACCGCCGTCGATCACCGATACGGTGGCCGAGCGCCCCTGCTGGCTGGCGGGCTGGATGTAGGCGTCGAAGTCGACCACGAACGTGTCGCCGGGCGGAGCGGTGAAGGTCAGGTAGAGGGTGCTGCCGTCACGCGTCTCGTCGGAGGGGTTCGGGTGGAAGCCCTGGGTCTCGAAGATGTTGAAGTAGTCGCCGGTGACGCCGAGAGTCAACTGCTTGCCGAAGCCGCCTGGATGAGTGACGGTGACCTGCCACGGGGTGTCCAGACCGGCCCGAGCAACCGAGGGGTAGTGCACGGTCAGGCTGTAGCCGTTGGCGCTGGTGGTCCTCGCGCTCGTGTGGACACCCAGCAAGCTGAACAGGTCGGCCGCGACGGCCAGCGCCATCGCAGTCAGCATCGCGCGCCGCAGCCAGAGCGCCACCGGGTGGCTGCCCTCGTCGATCTCCTCGTCAGTCCGGGACCCGACGGTGGAAATCTCAGGTGTGGGAGGCCTTGCCACCTTTGCGGCCCGCCTTCTTCTTCTGCGCCGTGGTCCCGCCTTGGGAACTGTCGCCACCTGAGCCGCTGGTCTGGCCGCCGTGCTTGGAGGCCTCCGGACTGTTGGCGATCTTGGCAGCGCGTTCCTTGGACATCCCCTTGTCCTTGAGCGCTTCGTACTGCTTCTCGTTCTTCACCGTGGGGCGCTTGTCAGGCATCTCATGACTCCTCTCGAAGTTGCAGCGCACACGTACCCCAAAGCCGGAGAAGCCATGCCGACAACGAAACTCAACGCAATCGGGTCGTTCCGGTGCGGTCGGAGACGGCGGCCGAGCAGATCGAGGGAGCAGTCCGAGCGGCTGCCGCCGAGGCGCCGGACCGATGGTGACCGCATGCGAATTTGTGGTCCGGGTACTGCGTGGGCATGAGCAACGGAGTCACGGCGCTGGTCCTCGTCTGCACCCTGAAGCCCTCTCCGGCCGAGTCGAGCTCCGATCTCCTGGCCGGCCAGGTGCTGGAGGCCCTGCGGCAAGAGGGAGCAGACGGAGAGATCATCCGAGTGGTCGACCACGACGTCCGCTTCGGTGTCAGCACCGACGAAGGTGACGGTGACGGCTGGCCGGCCATCCGCGCCAAGATGCTTGACGCAGACGTCCTGGTCATCGCGACACCGATCTGGATGGGCCAGCCGGCCTCGGTGTGCAAGGTGGTCCTGGAGCGCCTCGACGCAGAGCTCAGCGAGACCGACGAAGAAGGCCGGCTGCTGACCTATGGCAAGGTCGCCATGGTTGCCGTTGTGGGAAACGAGGATGGTGCCCACCATGTGATCGCCGAGTGTCTCCAGGCGTTGAACGACACCGGGTTCTCGGTGGCAGCGAATGCCGGCACCTACTGGGTCGGGAAGGCGATGCAGACCACGGACTACCGGGACCTCGACCCCAGCCCGGAGGAGACCACCTCGGCGACCCGCTCTGCGGTGGCGAACTCCGTGCACCTCGCCCGTCTCCTGCAGGCGTCCGGATACCCGGCGGCCTAGCAACACCTTGGTGTGAGACGAGGCTGCTGCCCGAGCCCTCAACCGTGTGGATGAGTGGCACAATTGTTCCGTGACCAAGACCCCGTCACGACCGGCCTCGCACGAAAGTGGCGGGGCACAGGCGACAACCCCCGAGCCGGCCTCGATGTCCCTGGATGAGATGGCTCTGTCGCTGCACGAGGAAGCCACCGTCACTGAGACGGTCGATCGGGTCCTCGACTTCGCCCGGAGCGCGGTCGACTGCAGCCATGCCGGGGTCGTGTTCGTCCATGCCAAACAACACATCGAGACAGTGGCGAGCACGGACCCTCTCGTCGCGGCTCTGCACGACAAACAGATGGAGCTGCACGAAGGGCCGGACCTCTCCATAGACGAGGACCGCAACAGCGTCCTGGTCGATGACACCTGGGAGGAGGCCAGGTGGCCGACCTGGGCGTCGCTGGCCGCCGAGCTCGGGTTCCGCAGCATGATCGGGACACGCCTCTACACCAGCCAGCGAACGGTGGGCAGCCTCAACCTGTACGACACCCGACCTCACCAGTTCTCGGCGTCCGATGTGCAGGTCGCACACGTCTTGGCTCGTCACGCGGCGATCGCCCTGTCACGCGTCCAGGAGTCTGCTCATCTCTGGCGGGCCATCGACGCACGAAAGCTCATCGGGCAGGCGCAAGGCATCGTGATGGAACGCTACGACCTGGAAGCCGAACGCGCCTTCGAGGTGCTGCGCCGCTACTCGCAGAACAACAACATCAAGTTGCGCGACGTCGCCCAGATGGTCGTCGACACGCGTCGGCTTCCGAGCTCGTGATCCGATAGTCACCCAGCCTCCCAGCCGAGGACCCGAGACTTCGGCGGCATCGACGTGCCCCTGGCCGGTACGGGGTCTAGCCATGGACCTGTCGAGGGCACACACTGACACGGCGGGCGACGGGTCGGGCCGAAGTCGAAGGCACGACACCTACGGAGGGCACATGAGATCCAGAGTTCCGTTCCTGCTCCGCCTTGCCGCCATGGCCTTCACGATGGCGCTCGCCTCGTCGCTGGCCGCGCCCGTCCAGGCGACCGGGGCCACCCTTCGGCTGAGCGGCTCCTTCCAGGTCAAGGAGACCGTCACGGCCTCCCACAACGGCGACGCCGTGGGTCACGTGTTCCGGCATCGCAAGTTCCGGTTCGCTCCGACGTGCAAGAACGGCGCCTGCAAGTCGGTCATGACACGTGTCCGTCAGGACGGGACGAAGGTCACTTACGCGACCCATCCTCAAGCAGACGGTACGTACACCGGGTCCACGACGTACCCGGGCGCTTGCTTCCTGCGCAACGGTGGGACGGTTGCCAATGCCTACCACTACCGTGAGTCCGTGGTCGTCCGGCCGGCTGCACCCTCCGGGACGAGTGCCGCGTCGTTCAAGGGGACACTTCGCCTGGTGTTCACCCCGACGGCGATCGGCAACAACCACAACTGCACCAAGGGGTCCGAGAGCCTCAAGCTCTCCGGCGTGAAGCAGTAGGCGACAGTTCACCAGCCCGAGGCCCCTTCCAAGGTGTGCACGAGGTTCGTCGCGTAGAAATGGGATTGTCCCCTCTAGGCGAGGTCCCCACGGCCAATGCGGAGGCTGCTCGGGCTAGGCCGAGCCACCTCCACAGGGCGCTCCGAGCCGCTTGGGCGACAGTCGCCCCGTCGTCACACCCCCGTGCCGGCGGGGCACTTCATGCTTGACCTGCTCCCGTGCGAGGACCCGCGCCCCATCGCTCATGGAGCTGGTGGGAGTCGGCAAGATGCTCCCGGGCTTCTGCTCTCAGTCCGTGTCGCCTGAGCCTGAGTCGGGGCCTTCGTTGGCCGGATCGGTCTGCGGGTCCGACTCGGTGTCTGGCTCTCCTGGCGCGTTGGGATCGGTGAGTGGCTTGTTGGGCTGGCCACTCGGAACGATCTCCGGGTCGGACAGGGGCTCCTGCGGTGTCGTGGTCATGCCTCCCGGTCTACTCCCTGGGACCGGCAGGACGCCTCACCCCAACAGGCTGAGTCTGGTGGCTGCCGACGTGCGCGAGCACCTCTTGGGCTGTTCGCCGCAACGCAATGAGTACCCGCGAGAGGCACGACGCTGGGAGCATCGCAGAACGCTCCAGCGGCGGGCAGTTCCGGGGTCGCTCGCGGTCGAGATCCTGGGCATGTCGCCGGGGTTGATACTCCACTATTGGCGCCATGGCTTCTACCACCCCATCAGCGCATCGCATCCACCCCGTGACGGCGGCGATGTTGGCGCAGCGCGCCGAGAGCGTCCAGCTCAAGATCGCCGACGCCATCACGACGTTCGCCGGCTCCATGCCCTTCGTCTACATCCATGCGGGGGCCTTCGCCGTGTGGATGCTGATGTTCGAAGCAAGCCCGTGGCCGACGCTGACCCTGATCGTCTCGCTCGAGGCGATCTTCCTCTCCACGTTCGTGATGATCGGCCAGAACCGTCAAGCCGCCTTCCAACAGTCGAAGGCCGACCACGACTACGAGAACATGGACAAGCTGCTGGAAGA